>JAQWOW010000023.1 GCA_029245665.1 Polaribacter sp.
ATTGATGTATTATCATGAAAATCAGCTATTTTGCCCTTGAAATTAAGGTTGCAATTCTGTGCAGCTGTGTGAAAATGTGAATACAATACAGCGATGCACAAAAAAATTATTTTTTGCATTTTTAGTTTTTATGTTCAACAAGAAAAAGAGAATTTTTTATACTTGAACTTTAAGAGGGGGCCCTCTTAGTGAAAAAGATAATTGCTGATGATTTTTTAAGAAATTATCTGTAAGACTTTCTACTGAAGTAATTTTAGTGTAATTGATAAAATTATAAAGAGAATCACTTAGGTAAAAGGGCGTGTGATGAATGGGATGAAGATCACATTCGATTTCTTTTTGATGGATATGATTTTCAAATTTGGAATCACAAATTTGATGCTCATGATTGCAAAAAGAGTGGAAAAATAATACGATTGTTGGTATCATAATGATCACCAACAACAAAAAACCAACGTTATGTTTTTTGTATTTAATCAACTTTATTTCTATATTTTTTACCCTTTAAATACAGTTTATATTATCTGTTTTTACAAGTTCGTGCAAGTTAAAATATTCTACAGGAATAAACCTTACATATTTGTTTTTTTTTTTAAATTTAAAAGTGTAATTTTTGTAATTTATTTTACTTTGTATATGGTACCATCAGTTTTAAATTTACTGAAGCCAATTTTGGCTGAAAAACTGTAGGAATCATCTGTCACTTTTACTATTTGAACATAAATAGGGTCTTTGTCTAATTCTTTTTTTGGAGATTTCATCTTTAAAGTATAGAAAAAATTATTTTTCCATTTGATATAGAGCGTATCAATATGCTTGCTTCTTTTTACACCCGATGAGCTATCATTAGAAATTGATACCACTTTCTCATATTCTTCAATTTGGAGGCTATCAATTCTTGTGATGGTAGTTTTGCCATATCCTTCTCCAGCTGGAATCTCAAAAACTCCTTTTTTAAACCGATCAGAATTATCATTAATTTCCGATTTACAGGAAGTTAACACAGTAGCAAGGATAAGTGTTTTTAATATATAATTCATTAAATCCCAGTATAATTTGCAGGTGTAATAGCCTTTAACTCTTTTTTAATTTCTGGAGATACTGCTAGTGTATCTATAAAATTTGAAATTGAATTTTGATTTATCTTTTCATTAGTTCTGGTCAGTCCTTTTAAAACCTCATAAGGATTCGGATACGCTTCACGTCTTAGAATCGTTTGAATGGCTTCTGCAACTACAGCCCAATTATTTTCTAAATCTTGTTCAAATTTTTGTTTGTTTAACAATAGTTTATTCAATCCCTTTATGGTAGAGGTAAAGGCAATAACTGTGTGACCAAAAGGAACACCAATATTACGCAAAACAGTACTATCTGTTAAGTCTCTTTGCAAACGAGAAATTGGTAATTTAGCAGAAAGATGTTCGAAAAGAGCATTTGCTATTCCTAAATTCCCTTCAGAATTTTCAAAATCGATTGGATTTACTTTATGTGGCATTGCAGAAGAACCGACTTCACCTGCTTTTATCTTTTGTTTAAAATAATCCATAGAAACATAGGTCCAGAAATCTCGATCTAAATCTATCATTATGGTGTTGATCCGTTTTAAAGAATCAAATAAAGCGGCCATATGGTCATAATGTTCAATTTGAGTGGTCGGAAAAGAATGCTGCAAGCCTAATTTTTCTGTAACAAATTTACTGCCAAAAGCTTTCCAATCAATCATAGGATATGCAACTTTGTGTGCATTGAAATTTCCTGTTGCTCCTCCAAATTTAGCAGCATTTGGTATCTGGTTTAATAAATTGTATTGTTCCTTTAAACGAACCACAAAAACATCAATTTCTTTCCCTAATCTAGTTGGAGATGCAGGCTGTCCATGTGTTCTTGCCAGCATAGAAATATCTTTCCATTCAATGACTAATTCTTGTAATTTTTCTAAAACCTGAAAATAATTAGGAAGATAAACTTCGTTCATTGCTTCTTTTATAGAAAGCGGAATTGCAGTATTGTTTATGTCTTGAGAAGTCAAACCAAAGTGAATGAATTCTTTGAAATTTTGCAATCCTAAGACATCAAATTTTTCTTTTATAAAATATTCAACAGCTTTGACATCATGATTTGTAATCCCTTCAATATCTTTAATTTTTTGAGCATCCTCAGTTGTGAAATTAATATAGATTTTTCGTAAATCATCAAATAAATGATGGTTGAATTTTTCTAATTGTGGTAGTGGAATTTCACACAAAGAAATAAAATATTCAATTTCTACACGAACTCTATATTTTATCAAGGCTTCCTCAGAAAAAAAGTCTGCTAATTTTGATATTTTACCTCTATAGCGGCCATCTATAGGAGAGATTGCATTTAATTTTGTTAAGTTCATTTTTTTATTTGTGTTGTTCACTGCAAAAATAAGCATTTTAACAGATTAATAAAGTCGATTTTTGATGTTTTTACATCAAAAATAAAATATGTTAAATGAGCGTTTTAACCACTTTAAAATTAGGCAGGTTTTATTTTTTATGCTCGTACTTATTTTTAATTTTTTTCTGAAAAAATATTTAATTGTATTCACAATTTTTACCACCATAAACTCATTTAAAATATGTTATTATGATTTTTAAATCAAGAATTTTATGAATCTAGTTCGAAAGTAAACAATGATTCTTTTGAGCCTAGTGTCATATACAAGTTATTTTAGCATGATTAACGTATCTTTGTTTTAAAATGATTTGTATGATAAGTATGAAAAAACTTGGTTTTATTTTAATTTTCTTTGTTTTTTATTTTGTACCCGAAAACAGTAATTCACAATCTATTAATAGTTTCAATGCTGATAATCAACGAACAGGGATTTGGAAGAAGTACTATTCCAATAACAAAATACGGTATGTTGGTCAATTTGAAAATGGAAAAGAAGTTGGAGTTTTTAAGTTTTATGACATGTCTTCTTCTAAACATCCAGTAATTGTAAAAACTTTTTTTAAAGATTCTGATTCGTTGTTTGTCCAATTTTATTCTTTGGACGGAATCATTAAAACTGAAGGAACTATGAGAGGAAGAAAGCGCGTTGGTAATTGGAAATATTTTTATAAGAATGGTACTGTAATGTCTGAAGAAAATTATACAAATGGAAGTCTAAATGGAGAACAAGTAATTTTTTATCCAGACGGTCAAGTAACTGAATTTGCCCTTTATAAAGAGGGATTGTTAGATGGTTTTACAAGCAAGTATTCGAGTAAAGGAGTTCTTATTGAGAAAGTTTGTTACAAAGAAGGTGAACCTAATGGATTGGCAAAGTATTTTGAATTGAATGGAAATTTAAAAGAAACAGGCTATTATAAAAAAGGAAAAAGAGTAGGGAAGTGGGAGTATTATATGGATGGTGAAATAGTTACAGATGACGAAAAAAAGAAAAATAAGTCCACTTTTACAAAGGAAAAAGAGAATTAGTTTTTCAAACGAATCTTGCATTTTTTCGATCACCAAATCACATACAAATGTGTAAATTTGCAATATCAAAATTAAATAATGAAACGAGTAGTTGTTGGTCTTTCTGGGGGTGTAGATTCAAGTGTTACTGCACATTTGTTAAAAGAGCAGGGGTTCGATGTTATCGGACTTTTTATGAAAAATTGGCATGATGATTCTGTAACAATTTCTAATGAGTGCCCTTGGTTGGAAGATAGTAATGATGCAATGATTGTTGCTGAAAAATTAGGAATCCCATTTCAGGTTGTTGATTTAAGCGAGCAATACAAGGAACGAATTGTGGACTATATGTTCGATGAATATAGGAAAGGAAGAACACCAAATCCGGATGTACTTTGCAACAGAGAGATAAAGTTCGATGTTTTTATGGACATCGCTTTAAAGTTAGGAGCAGAGTATGTAGCTACGGGTCATTATTGCAGAAAAGGTGAAGAAATTATTGATGGAAAACCTGTTTATAAATTACTAGCAGGAAAAGATACTAATAAAGATCAATCGTATTTTTTATGTCAATTATCTCAAGAACAATTGACAAAAGCATTATTTCCGATTGGTGAACTTACAAAACAAGAAGTTAGAAAAATTGCCAAAGAAGCAGCTTTAATTACTGCTGAAAAGAAAGATTCTCAAGGTTTGTGTTTTATCGGAAAAGTAAGGTTACCAGAGTTTTTACAGCAAAAGTTAGCATCCAAAGAAGGTGCTATTGTCACGATTCCTGATGATTTCTCTCAGTATACAAAGTCAACTCCAAATTTTGAAAACAAAGAAGCGGAGTTGGCCTATTTTTCAACAAAATTTTCTTACCAGAAAGAAGACGGAAAACTTGTAGGGATGCACCAAGGAGCTCACTATTTTACAAAAGGCCAACGTAAAGGGTTAAATGTGGGTGGCACAAAAGAAGCCTTGTACGTTTTAGAAACCGATGTTGTAGAAAATATAATTTATACTGGTGAGGGTAAAAATCACCAAGGGTTATATAGAAACGTATTGTTTGTTTCTAATGAAGAAATTCATTGGATTCGGGAAGATTTAGCTTTAAACATTGGCGAAAACATGCAGGTTGAAGCTAGAATTAGATATAGACAAACATTAGAAAAAGCAACTTTGCATAAAGTAGAAAAAGGGTTGTATGTAGAATTCGAAAAGAAACAGTCTGCCATTCAAGAAGGGCAGTTTGTAGCTTGGTATCAATATGAAGAACTTTTGGGTTCTGGTGTTATTTCATAAATAAAAGTTGGTATGAAAAAGAAGTTTTTATTAATATCTATCTTATTTATTTTTTTTTCTGTGTGTTCTCAAGAGAACGAAGATGCTTGGGTGTTTATGAAAGACAAACCCAATTCTGCTACTTTTCTAGCAAATCCTCTACAAATGTTATCTCAACGCTCAATTGATAGAAGGGAAAAAAGTAATATTTCTATCGATGAAAAAGATGTTCCTATTCATCAAGTTTATTATACTAAATTAAAGAATGAGGTTACAATAGCTGTTTTAGGAAAATCAAAATGGTTAAATGCTGTTCATGTTCAGGGAACAGTAACTCAAATTAACGATTTGTTCTCTAAATTTAACTTTATAGAATCTATAGAATATGCTAATAAATCTTTGAATACCAGCGAAAAATCAAAAGGAAATAATTCACTGCCCGAACATTACAGTAAGTTTAATGAAGTGCAAACTGATTTTAATTATGGAGCTGCCGACAACCAAATTAAAATGTTAAAAGGAGATTATTTACATCAACAAGGATTCACAGGTCAAAATCAAGTAATAGCGATAATTGATGCCGGTTTTCCGAATGTCAATACTCTCTCGGCTTTTCAAAGACTAAGAGATAATAATCAAATTTTAGGAGGCTATAATTTTGCTGATAGAAATGCAAATTATTATACAAGAAATAGTCATGGAACTCATGTTTTATCAATAATTGCAGGGTATATAGAAAATGAATTTGTAGGTACTGCAACAGATGCAAAGTTTTATCTATTTATTTCTGAAATTGCGGAATCAGAAACAGTCTTAGAAGAAACACTTTGGGTAGAAGCAGCGGAAAGAGCAGATAGTTTAGGTGTTGATGTTATTAATACCTCTTTAGGATATACCACTTATGATAATCCTAATCACAGTCATTCTTATGCAGATATGGATGGAAATACTACCTTTATTTCAAGAGGAGCGGAAATAGGAGCTTCTAGAGGAATGATTTTAGTAAATGCAGCTGGAAATAGTGGTACTGATTCTTGGAAATATATTGGGGCGCCAGCAGATGTAGCCTCAGTATTTAGTATTGGAGCCGTTAATGCTGAGGAAAATATTGCAAGTTTTAGTTCTTTTGGACCAACTGCAGATAATAGAATAAAACCAGATGTTTTAGCGCAAGGTCAAAATACTAGTATCATTAATTTTTTATCAGGAAACGTATCATCTTCAAACGGAACTTCTTTTTCATCACCAGTCATGGCGGGCGTTATAGCTTGTTTTTGGCAGGCTTTTCCAAACAAAACAAATATTGAAATTATGAATTTAATTCGGAGTTCTTCAGATAAATTTAATAATCCTACAGATCAATACGGGTATGGAATTCCCGACTTTGAAGCTGCATATAATACGGTGCTATCTATTAATGATTTGGATGTTTTTTCTGATATTAAAATTTTTCCAAATCCGATAAAAAAAATCTTTGCAATCACAAAAAACAATATTTCATTGGATGAATATTCCTTTCAAATATTTAATATACTTGGTCAAAAGGTTTTAGAAGAATCAAAATTTACTTCAGATAGAATAGATATTTCTTGTCTAGAAAAAGGGATTTATCTACTTAAAATCCAAAAAGAAAAGCAACATAAAATAATAAAGTTGATAAAGGAATAATGATAAATAAAATTACAGCTCTTTTTAAAATTAAGTATCCAGTCGTGCAAGGAGGCATGATTTGGGTTTCTGGATGGAAATTAGCCTCTGCTGTTTCTAATGCGGGTGGTTTAGGTTTAATAGGCGCAGGTTCAATGTATCCAGAGGTATTAAGAGAACATATTCAGAAATGTAAAAAAGCAACAAATAAATCTTTTGGCGTAAATGTACCTATGTTATACCCTGATATTGAAAAAATTATGGATATCATTATTGAAGAAGGAGTGAAGATAGTTTTTACTTCTGCTGGAAACCCGAAAATTTGGACTTCATTTTTAAAGGAAAAAGGCATTATTGTTGTTCATGTCGTAAGTTCAGTGAAGTTTGCTTTAAAGGCAGAAGCAGCGGGAGTCGATGCTGTTGTTTGCGAAGGTTTTGAGGCTGGAGGACATAATGGGCGTGAAGAAACTACAACTTTTACGCTAATTCCTATGGTAAAAGAGCAAGTAGGTATTCCTGTATTAGCAGCAGGCGGAATTGCTTCTGGTAAAGGAATGCTTGCTGCCATGGTTTTAGGTGCGGATGGAGTTCAAATGGGAAGTAGATTTGTTGCCACAGAAGAATCCTCTGCTCATCAAAATTTTAAAAACATGATAATTGATGCAAAGGATGGAGACACACATTTAACTTTAAAAGAACTAGCTCCTGTTCGTTTATTGAAAAATAAATTTTATCAAGAAGTGCAAGAATTATATCAACAAAATCCATCAAAAGATCAGTTAAAGGAATTGTTGGGTAGAGCAAGAGCAAAAAAGGGAATGTTTGAAGGTGATTTAGAGGATGGAGAGTTAGAAATTGGTCAAATTGCAGGGTTAATTCATAATATAAAACCAGCAAAAATAGTTTTAGAAG
>JAQWOW010000035.1 GCA_029245665.1 Polaribacter sp.
TTTTAAAATGATGTTTTATAAATTCTACATTCCCTTTCCAATCTATTATTTTATCAATCCCTGATTGCATAAACGTAACAATTAAAAATAATAATATTAATATTTCAGTTGGATGATTGGATAGGATCTTCATTTTTTAATTTTTAATTATTATTTTTTGTTTTCTGATAAGAAAACGAATCGTATGTTCGTTTTGTTTGCTAATTTAACACCTTTTTTTTGAACCATTGAAAAAGCACTTTAGCGTTCTTGCCTTTCATTGTTACTTTTACTTAATTTTTAAAAAAGAGGTATTTAGTGATTGTTAGAGAGGTCGATAATGTTTCAACAAACTGATTAAAAGCTGTTCAGAGGCTTTTTTGGCGAGTTAAATTTTACTTTAATTTTAGCAACAATTGTTTGTGCTAATTTTTTTTTACTCTCTATTGTCCACCCACCCACATGTGGAGACAACAACACCCTGTCAGAATCAATTAAATACTGAAAAGGCTCAGGTATTTTATCACTAGAAAATAGGTTTTCAAACGACGATTTTTCATACTCTAATACGTCCAATCCTGCTCCCAAAATTTTACCAGACTTCAAACCTGCAACCAAATCTTTAGTTACTACAGATTTTCCACGAGCAGTGTTTAAGAACCAAAAATTATTTTTAAAATTATTGATAAAATTATCATTTATCATGTTTTTAGTCAGTGCTGTTTCTGGCGTATGTATACTTAATACGTCTGCTCTTTTTTGCAGTTCTTCTAAAGAAACTTGCTTGCAGTTTTCGTCGCCCACAGAAGGTTTTATATCGTAACACAAAACGGTAGCATCAAAACCACGAATTTTTTTTGCGAAAGCTTTGCCCATATTGCCATATCCAAGTATGCCAACAGTTTTTCCATCAAGTTCCACGCCGCGATTTTCCTCACGCAACCAAATTCCTTGCCGAACTTCTTTATCCGCTTTGTTTAGCTTATTAAAAAGCGACAACAACATTCCTAAAGCGTGTTCGCCAACTGCATTTCTATTTCCTTCTGGAGCAGCAATTAGTTCGATTTTTTTAGCAGCAGCTAATTTACAATCAATATTTTCTAGACCAGCCCCAACCCGTCCAATAAATTTTAACTTCGTGGCTTTGTCTAAAAATTCTTTATCAATTGAAAACCGGCTCCTAATAATGCATCCGTCATATAAGTGAATTTTTTTTTCAATTTCAGATTTAGAGGACGTATAATCTTCTTCATTTACAAACCCTAAATCATTAAGTTCATTTATCAAAAGAGGGTGGTTCGAATCTATATGGAGAATAGTCAAAATAATCGATCAATTATTAAGTTAATATTGTTCTTTTTCACTCGGAAAATCACCACTTTTTACATCGTCGATATAGGATTCGAAAGCTCCGGTCATGTCTTTGTACAAGTCTAAGTATCTTCGTAAAAACCGAGGATTGAATTCATGTGTCATTCCAATCATATCATGGGTAACAAGAACTTGTCCATCAACCCCGTTTCCAGCACCAATACCAATTACAGGAATCGTAAGCGCCTCCGCAACTCTTTTTGCTAATTTTGCAGGAACTTTTTCTAGCACCAATGAAAAACAGCCAATTCTTTCTAACATTAAAGCATCTTCCATTAGTTTTTCTGCTTCCTCTTCCTCTTTTGCTCTTACTGTATATGTTCCAAATTTGTAGATAGATTGGGGAGTTAACCCTAAATGTCCCATTACAGGAATACCGGCATTTAAAATACGTTTTATAGATTCTTTAATTTCTTTACCGCCTTCTAGTTTTATTGAATGAGCACCGCTTTCTTTCATAATTCTTATCGCAGAGCGGAGCGCTTCTTTGGGGTCAGATTGATAGCTTCCAAAAGGCAAATCTACAACAACCAAACACCTGTCTATTGCTCTTACAACAGAGCTTGCATGGTAGATCATTTGATCTAGGGTAATAGGAAGCGTTGTTTCATGACCAGCCATAACATTCGATGCAGAATCTCCAACCAAAAGAACGTCGACTCCAGCACCATCTAAAATCTTTGCCATGGTATAATCATAAGCAGTTAACATAGAGATTTTTTCTTTGATTGCTTTCATTTCTATCAAAGATTTAACAGTTACCCGTTTGTATTCTTTATTTGCTGCAGACATACTTTTTTGTTTTTTATAATGATGTAAATGTAAGAAATATCATTAGATATAAAACAAGTTAATATTTTAGCAACTGTAAGTCATTAAAAAAAGAGCATAGTGTAATTTAAATAAACCTTTACACAGTATTCAATAATTTTTTATAGTGCTTTTCATTACATTTGTTTATATTTCGAAAAATGCATAACAACAAGTTGAATTAACTATAAAAGGATAGATAAAGACGCGTACTTTATGTACGAAATTTTAAATATTAGTTTACACAAACATATGCTTTCAAAAACGGTTCATTTTTTAATAAATTTTTAGCATGCATTTTTTACCAGAAAACATTGATAATTATATAAATAAACACTCGCAGCAAGAGCCTCAAACCCTGAAAGAATTAGGTAGAGAAACTTGGCAAAAAGTATTAAACCCAAGAATGCTAAGCGGTTCTTTTCAGGGAAGGGTGTTGTCTATGGTTTCTAAATTAGTAAGCCCTAAAAACATCCTAGAAATAGGAACTTACACCGGCTATTCTGCCCTGTGTTTAGCAGAAGGACTCCAAAAGAAAGGAAAAATTTTCACCATAGATAAAAATGAAGAATTACAAACACTTCAAAATAAATACTTTGTGAAATCAGGATATAGAAATCAGATAAAACAATTTATAGGTAATGCATTGGATATTATTCCAAACATTCCCGAGAGGTTTGATTTGGTGTTTATTGACGCTGACAAATCTAATTATATTAATTATTTTCACTTAGTGATAGATAAAATGAACCCTGGAGGAATTATTTTATCAGATAATGTTCTTTGGAGCGGAAAAGTTGTAGAAACCTTAGCTTCTAAAGACAACGACACAAAAATACTTTTAGAATACAATAAACTTTTGAATGAAGACCACAGAATAGAAACGGTTTTATTACCAATAAGAGATGGTTTAACCATAAGTAGGGTAAAAAAATAACCTACATACTTCTTTTTATTGGCCCAGTAATATCTTCAATATTATCTTGTACAGCGGCAACTTCTTTGTTCAAGTCTTTGGCAATGTTTGTGTCAATTTTGTTTTTTTCAGAACTGTCTTTAATTTCTTTTTTCAGATCGTTCGTGGCGTCTTTTACTTGACGCATTCCCTTGCCTAAACCCCTCGCAATTTCAGGAATTTTATCTGCACCGAAAACCATTACTACGATTAACATAATAACGATAATTTCGGGACCACTTATAAATAAAAAGGAAGTATTCATACTGCAAATATAAGGAGATATTTCAATAAATATTAAAACAATTATTTTTTGAAACGATTTTCTGTATTTTTTGTTTTACAGGTTTACAGATTTATACAAGTTTTTAAAAACGATGACTTTATCAGTAATTGGTCTGTGATATTATTATTAAAAGACTAACTTAAGGAGTTTAAAATTAATTCCTGCTTTTCGCCCGGTAGGTGCAAAAAGCCACATAGAAACACGTTATGCCCATTTAAAATGGTCCTTTTCATTATAAATTCAAGTTAAATGATTGTATCTTTGATAGTATCAAATGATAGTTCTGTATATGAAACCTCCTTACGAAATTACACCTTCTATTTTAAAGTTAATAACTTCTATTTCAGAAAAAATAGGAGAAGTAAATGCTAATTTATTAGATAGACCTTCACCTAAATTGAGAAAACAGAATAGGATAAAAACGATTCAT
>JAQWOW010000054.1 GCA_029245665.1 Polaribacter sp.
GGATTTAGAAGGCTTTGGAAACTGTACCAATACAGGTGCCTGTGAGGTAGAATGTCCGAAAGGAATTTCTCTAGACAATATTGCAAGAATGAATAGAGAGCTAATAAAAGCGTCGGTTTAATTTTTTTCTAAATAAAAACGCCATAATAATAAACTGTTATGGATTTTTTATCAGTGCTTCAACAAATTACACAGTACTTTTATTTTAGAAACTGTTAGAGCATATCTTAAAATCGACCAGGACTTATTCTAAAAAAATCATTTTCATGCTTTTTTACGGGGAACTTCAACCTTTATAAGAAAAATAAATGGTGTGGGAATTCAACTTTTTTGATTGCTTAATTCATCTAAAAGAAACAGTTTTATTTCCTCCCAAAATCTGCAGGAATTTCTCCCCAAGCTTTTGTTTCCCACTTTAAAATAGGGTTTTTAAACGTGTTTTCTTTTAGCCAATTTTCCGCTCTTTTTATTAGATCTAATAAATCTTTGTTAGAAGCATCAAAAGTAATATTTGTTCTACAGGCTCTCTTTTTTACCCAACTTATTGCAATTCTAGAATCAGAATAAATAGGAACATCTTCTTTTTTTTTATTTTTTAAAAGCGCAATTCCATGCACTAGAGCCAAGAATTCACCAATATTATTGGTGCCTCTTTCGTATGGCCCTTTTCTAAAAATTTCTTTTTTATTGTGAGTTAAAACACCTCTGTATTCCATTCTTCCCGGGTTTCCACTGCAAGCAGCGTCTACAGAAATACTTTCTAAATTGGGAGAACCATATTTGGTTTTTTCAGAAGAAGATAAGATCGGTTTTTTAGTGTTTTGACCTTTGTAGTCTCCGTAGTTTTTGGTGGAGGCTGTTTCAGCTTCATTTAAATCTGCAAAAGATTTATATTGAGCACCTTCAAAACCATCGATTTGTTGCTTGCAGACTTTCCAAGAAGTAAAAACGCCTTTTTTACGACCCTTCCAAACTACATAAAACTTTTTTTTACTCATTTTTAGATAAAATTACATCTTCAATAACTTTGGGAAAGTATTTCTGTTCTAAAATATGAATTTTTTCTGCGATACTTTCAGGAATATCTTCTTCTGACAAAACTGCTTTTGCTTGAAAAATAATGGCTCCTTCATCATAATTAGCATTTACATAGTGAATTGTAATACCTGTTTCCGATTCTTTATTTTCTTTTACAGCCCTATGAACGTGCATCCCATACATTCCTTTTCCACCATATTTTGGTAATAATGCAGGGTGAATATTAATGATTCTATCAGGGAATTCAGAAATAATTTTTTCTGGAATTTTCCATAAAAAACCCGCTAAAATGAGGAAGTCTGCTTCTTTTTTTAAAAAAGATAAAATATTTTCAGAAGAATAAAAGTCATTTTTATTAAACAGCAAACAATCAATTTTTAATTTTTTACATCTTTCAAAAATAAAGGCGTTTTTATTGTTGCATAGTACTTTGACCACTTTCGCGGTTTTGGTACTGTTAAAATATTTGATAATATTTTCTGCATTCGTTCCAGAACCAGAAGCAAAAAGAACAATACGCTTCATAGAGTAGTTTTAATTGGATACAAAAAAAAGAATAATTATTAACAATTTAATTATTTTAAAGGAAGATTAATTTTTTTATTTACTTTTAAGAATCATTTTTTAGGACAAAAATTAGTTATAATTAATAAGATTTGTATTTTTGCCTCGATTTAAATTTTAAAAAACAAAAAAATTATGTCAGACATTACATCAAGAGTAAAAGCTATTATCGTTGACAAATTAGGGGTAGACGATAATGAAGTAACATCAGAAGCTAGCTTCACAAACGATTTAGGAGCAGATTCTTTGGATACTGTTGAGTTAATTATGGAATTTGAAAAAGAGTTCGATATTCAAATACCAGACGATCAAGCTGAAAACATCGGTACAGTAGGTCAAGCAGTAAGCTATATAGAAGAAGCAAAAAAGTAAATTTTATATGCAATTAAAACGAGTTGTAGTTACTGG
>JAQWOW010000055.1 GCA_029245665.1 Polaribacter sp.
AATGTTATAAAAAATAAAATCTTATTTAAAAAAAATCGTTTTCTACTTGTATGCAAAATATGCGTTAAGGATTGAAATGGAAATCCTTTTTTGAGGAACGAATAAAAAGATTGCAATAAAAAGCCTGACCCAAAGGGGAACTCCCAAAAATTACCATCGTTTCTTTTTTGATGAAAAGCCTGAATTGCTCTTTTTAGATTTTGAAGAAGACTTTCTAAATGAGGCACTTTTTTTATTAAAATCGTTTTTTAATGGTGCGCTCTTTTTCTTTGAAACTTGCCGTTTGAATTTGGACGTGCCTTTGATTGTTGAAGCTTCTTCTGTTTTAGAAGATGTTGAAATCAGTGTGTTTATCTCATTCATTTCGTCTTCGGTAAGTTCTCTCCAGTCTCCGGCTTGTAAATATCCTAATTCTACATTCATAATTCGAGTGCGTTTCAGCTTGGTTACTTCGTACCCTAAATACTCACACATTCTACGAATTTGACGATTTAAACCTTGTGTTAAAATAATTTTAAAAATTTTATCACTTACTTTATCTACTTTACATTTTTGAGTTACCGTTCCTAAAATAGGAATGCCATTGCTCATTTTTTCTATAAAATCTTCTGAAATAGAGTTGTTTACTGAAACAAAATATTCTTTCTCATGATTGTTTCCTGATCGTAAAATTTTATTTACAATATCACCATCATTTGTCAAGAAAATTAAGCCTTCAGACGGTTTGTCTAATCGCCCAATAGGAAACAATCTTTCTGGATAATTGATGTGCTTTATGATATTTTTAGGTTCTCTATCATCTGTGGTTGAAACAATGCCAACGGGTTTATTTAATGCAATGTATAGAGTTGTATTTTTTGGTTTTACCAATCTTCCATCTAATTTTACAACATCTTTTTTAGCAACTCTATTCCCTAACCGGGTTGGTTTTCCATTGAGTGTTACTCGCCCTTCATTAATAAATTTCTCTGCTTCTCTTCTTGAGCAAATACCCGAAGAGCTAATGTATTTATTTAAGTTTATAGTACCGTTTTTCTTAGAATCCAAATGAGAAAATTTTTGAACAAAAGTAGGTATAAGATTATAATTCTATGGTTCTAAAAGTTAAATTTATTCTTGGGGAATTTACTTTTTTAGTGGTAGGCAACCTGTGCAACCAATTTCTTTGAGTCCCTTTTTTCATGACCAACAAGCTACCATTTTCTAGTAGTACATCAATTCTCTGTTTATTTTCTTTATGTTTAAAAGAAAATTTACGCGCTGCTCCCAGAGACAAAGAAGCAATCGCTCCGTCTTTTTTCAACATTTTTTCCCCATCAGAATGGTATGCCATTCCTTCATTACCAGAATGATAAAGGTTTAACAAACAAGAATTATACATTTCTCCGCTTTCATGTTCAACAAATTCTTTTAATTCTACTAATTCTCTTGTAAAAATATTTGCTGTTTTAGTAACTCCAGAATATTTGTATGAAAATTCTGATTCTCCATACCAAGCTACTTTTCTTTTTGTTATGATCTTTTTGCCAAATAATATTGCTTCGTCATTTTTCCATTGGATTGTTTTCAGCAACCGATCATAATAAAAAGCTGCTTGTTTAGTGTCTAAAATTATTCCATGATATGCTGTAACACCGTCATAAGGAAGAATATTTTTTATTGTTTCTGTTGAAAATAAATCCATGGATTAAAAATACTAATTAATACTGAAATAGTTTCCTTTTTAAAACACCAATTATTGAAGATTTTATTACTGTTTTTAATGTAAATTTTAATGAAACCTTTATTGTGTTGTGATTAAATTAAATTAACCCTCACACTTTTTTAAATTTCATATTGCCATATCAAGTGATGTAAACAAAACATATGAAAAGCCAAGCATATGAGAATTTTACTTATGAAACTTCTAGAATTCTAGTGTCAGTCTCAAAATTTTCAGCAACATTTATACCCATTTCCTATAATTTTGGCATCAGAATTACACCAAATAAATGCCAATATTAATCTTGCTGAACCAACTGTTGTTTTTTTTCTGACAAATCATTTAAAAAAAATCTTTAAATCGTTGGAAACATTGAATGACATAAAATATGAAACACCAACCAAACTGTTCAATCTTATGATCTCTTTTGTAAAAATTTCATCAAGCACAAAAACTCCTTAAAATACAGCAACAAAATCAAATTTAATCAACATATGTCTATATCTACATATGGTGAAGCTTAAAAATAGAAAATTATAGTTTCAGAGCTAAATTAAAGTATTAAATTTAATTAAAAAACATGAAAAAAACACTTACAATTGCAGCCTTAACCATATTGTATAATATAAATTCCCAAAACTACAGAACATTTATTATCACTACTGAGGCTACTGAGGGGGAAGGAAATTTTAATACCTCGTCTGGATATCGGACTTTACATAATAACTACGAAGGAAGTAATAATACAGCGTCTGGATTTAGAGCTTTATATAGTAATACATCTGGAAAAGAGAATACCGCTTTTGGACATGAGGCTTTACGAATGAACACCACAGGAAACCTAAATACCGCTTCTGGTTATTTTGCTTTATACAACAACACCACAGGAATACAGAATACCGCTTTTGGACATGAGGCTTTAGCAATGAACACCACAGGAATACAGAATACCGCATCTGGTCTTTGTGCTTTGTATAATAACACCACAGGAAACCGTAATACCGCGTCTGGTTTTTCGGCTTTAGGTGATAACACCATAGGTAACGAGAATACCGCGAATGGATATGAGGCTTTAAATACTAACACCAAAGGAAATAAGAATACCGCATCTGGAGCTTATGCTTTAAAAAATAACATCGAAGGAAACGAGAATACCGCGAATGGATATGAGGCTTTATATACTAACACCTTAGGACATTATAATACCGCGTCTGGAGCTTATGCTTTAAAAAATAACACCTCAGGAAAAGAAAATACCGCGTCTGGAGCTTATGCTTTAGAAAAAAACACCTCAGGGAATTATAATACCGCGTCTGGAATTTTTGCTTTACAATATAACACCACAGGGAATTATAATACCGCATCTGGTTATGCTGCTCTAGGTTATAATACCAAAGGAATAAGGAATGCCGCGTCTGGATCTTTTGCTTTACAAAAAAACACCTTAGGGGATAAAAATACTGCGTCTGGTTTTGCGGCTCTAGGTCATAATAGCACAGGGGAAGAGAATACCGCGTTAGGAACTTATGCTCTCCAAAATAACACCACAGGGAATAAAAATACTGCTTTTGGTTATAATACTAAAACAAGTAGCGATGATTCAACGAATCAAACGGTAATTGGTTATGATACCACAGGACAGGCTGATAATTCTGTAACCCTTGGTAATGAGGATGTAACCGCAGTTTATATGGGAGAAGATTCTGGGGCTAAAATATATGCTGGAGAAACCTGTTTTAACGGCGATATGACGATTACCGGAGATATAGTAGTTTCTTCGGATGCAAGACTAAAAGCCAACATTGTATCGCTTGGCGCTACATTGGCAAAACTATTACTGATAGATGGAAAGACCTATACTATGAAAAAAGATGGGAAACAAAAAATTGGCGTATTGGCTCAAGACATT
>JAQWOW010000060.1 GCA_029245665.1 Polaribacter sp.
TTCTAATGCAACTCTAGTTACTTTTTTAGGGTCTATAATTCCAGCTTCTAACATATCAACATATTCATCAGATTTAGCGTCATACCCAAAATCTTTTTTACCTTCTAAAATTTTATTTAAAACAACAGATCCCTCTCCTCCAGCATTGTCAACAATAATTCTTAAAGGAGCTTCTATCGCTCTGTTAATTATCTGTACACCTGTAGTTTTGTCTAAATTTTCAGTTGTTATTTTTTCTAGTACTTTTTTAGCGCGAACTAATGCAACACCACCACCTGCAACGATGCCTTCTTCAACAGCAGCTCTTGTGGCATGAAGTGCATCATCAACTCTGTCTTTCTTTTCTTTCATTTCTACTTCAGAAGCAGCACCAACATATAAAACGGCAACACCACCAGCCAATTTAGCCAAACGTTCTTGTAATTTTTCTTTATCGTAATCTGAAGTTGTCGTTTCAATTTGAGTTTTAATTTGGTTTACTCTTGCTTTGATTGTTGAAGCATCTCCAGAACCGTTTACGATGGTTGTATTATCTTTATCAACTGTGATTGTTTCAGCGGTTCCTAAAAGATCTAAAGTTGCATTTTCTAATGAAAACCCTCTTTCTTCAGAAATAACAGTTCCACCGGTTAAAATAGCGATATCTTCTAGCATTGCTTTTCTTCTGTCACCAAACCCTGGTGCTTTAACTGCAGCAATTTTTAATCCACCTCGTAATTTATTTACAACTAAAGTAGCCAATGCTTGCCCGTCTACATCTTCAGCAATGATTAATAAAGGTCTTCCAGATTGAGAAACAGGTTCTAAAATTGGAAGAATTTCTTGCAAGTTAGAAATTTTCTTATCGAATAATAAAATATATGGATTTTCTAAATCAGCAATCATTTTATCTGCGTCAGTAACAAAATAGGGAGATAAATACCCTCTGTCAAACTGCATCCCTTCAACAACATCTACATAGGTTTCCATTCCTTTTGCTTCCTCCACAGTAATTACACCTTCTTTGCCAACTTTGGTAAAAGCAGTCGCTATTAATTCACCAATAGTATTGTCATTGTTTGCAGAAATTGCGGCAATTTGTTTTATTTTTTCTGACGAATTTCCAACTTTTTTAGCTTGTTTGTCTAAATCGGAAACGATGGCTGAAACGGCTTTGTCGATACCACGTTTTAAATCCATAGGATTGGCACCTGCAGCAACATTTTTTAAACCTTCTTTTACAATTGCTTGTGCAAGTACAGTTGCTGTTGTGGTTCCGTCTCCAGCTAAATCATTAGTTTTAGAAGCAACTTCCTTCACCATTTGAGCTCCCATATTCTCAAGTTCATTTTCGAGTTCAATTTCTTTTGCAACGGAAACACCATCTTTTGTAACTGTTGGTGCGCCAAAAGATTTAGAAATAATTACGTTTCTTCCCTTAGGGCCTAATGTTACTTTTACTGCATTTGCCAAAGCATCAACTCCACGTTTTAATCCGTCTCTTGCTTCAATATCAAATTTTATATCTTTTGCCATTATTTTAGGTTTAGATTTTAGCTATTTACTTTTTCGCTAAAATGATTTGTATTTTATGTTAGGTTTGATTTTTAGTGATGAATATTCAAAAGGGAATG
>JAQWOW010000069.1 GCA_029245665.1 Polaribacter sp.
ATTATTTCTTCTTAATTTATAGGCTGTCCGGTATCTTTTATATTCTTTGTTATTGTTTAAATAATAATAAATACTTGTTCCTAATGCTCCCCAAACAATAGGAGTTTTCCAATATTTTTCATTGTAAATTTGGCCCATTCCGGGAAAAATAGCTGAATAAAAAGCAGCTTTTGCTGGAGCTAAAGGATTGTAAATGCTTCTTTTATCAAATTTAACCTGTTTGTTGTATTTGACTTTTTTTACATTTACTGTATCTTTCTGCCCAAAAATATACGCAGAAAAAAATCCAAAAGATAAAACAAATATGATTCTTTTAAAAAGCACTTATTTTAATAAGTTTTTTATTCGGTTTAAATCTTCTTCAGAATGAAAAGGAATTAGAATTTTACCTTTTCCATTGGTGCTAATTTTAACATCTATTTTACGTCCAAAGTATTGGCTAATTCCTGCAATACTCTTTTTTACATAACTAGGAATTTGTTTTTTATTCGGTTTTGTAGTTGTTCCAGATTTTAATTTTTTGACTAGATCTTCTGTTTGTCTAACAGATAATTTTTCTTTTAAAATTTTCTCGTAAATCCCCAACTGATCTTCTGTGTTTTCAACATTAATCATAGCTCTTCCATGACCCATAGAAATAAAACCATCTCTCATTCCTGTTTGTAATATTGGATCTAATTTTAACAAACGTAAATAATTGGTGATGGTAGAGCGTTTTTTACCAACTCTTGAACTTAATTCTTCTTGGGTTAGTTCAATTTCGTCAATTAAACGCTGATAAGAAAGCGCTACTTCAATTGGATCCAAATTTTTACGTTGAATATTTTCAACCAAAGCCATTTCTAACATTTCTTGGTCGTTGGCGAGCCTAATGTATGCAGGAATTGTTTCGTTACCTATTAATCTGGATGCTCTATATCTTCGTTCTCCAGACACTAATTGAAATCTATTTCCTTTTAATTTTCTTACTGTAATTGGCTGAATTACTCCTAATTCTTGAATCGATTTTGCTAGTTCTTGGAGGGATGCTTCGTTAAAGTAAGTTCTTGGTTGAAAAGGGTTTACATCAATGAAATCAAGTTCAATTTCTATAATACTTCCAACAACTTCATCAGCATTTTTATCTGACGAAGAGTTGATCTTTGGTGTTTCTTGTAATAAGGCAGATAACCCTCTTCCTAAAGCTTGTTTTTTAGTTGCTTTTGCCATTTACGAATTCTTTTTTATTAATTCCTGGGCTAAATTTAGGTAATTTATCGCTCCTTTACTAGTGGCGTCATATGCAATTATACTTTCTCCATAACTTGGTGCTTCACCCAGACGTGTATTTCTTCTAATGATAGTTTCAAAAACCATGGTAGAAAAATGTTTTCTAACCTCATCTACAACTTGATTGGAAAGACGTAAACGAGAATCAAACATGGTAAGTAGCAATCCTTCTATGTCTAAACCTAAGTTATGAATATTTTGAACACTTTTAATTGTATTTAATAGTTTTCCTAAACCTTCGAGAGCAAAATACTCGCATTGAATAGGAACAATTACAGAGTCTGCTGCGACTAAAGAGTTCAATGTTATCAAACCTAAAGATGGTGCACAGTCTATAAAAATATAATCGTAGTCATTTTTAATTTCAACCAATGATTTTTTTAACATGTGCTCTCTCTCTTCTTTGTCTACCAATTCAATTTCTATAGCAACTAAATCTATGTGCGCTGGAATGATATCTAAATTAGGCGAATCGGTTTTTATAATTGCTTCTTTTGCTGAGATTGTGTGCTCTAAAACTTGATAGCTGCCGAATGTTACCGAATCAACATCAATACCTAAGCCAGAAGTAGCATTTGCTTGAGGATCAGCATCAATTAATAAAACTTTTTTTTCTAAAACTCCTAGAGAAGCAGCTAAATTAATACTAGTTGTTGTTTTACCAACACCCCCTTTTTGATTTGCAATAGCAATTATTTTACCCATTGTATTATCTTTCTTTACCAATCGTAAATTTACATTTTTTTCTGTCTTTATAGAGTTAAAGATATTAACAAAAAACTATTGTTATAAGTAATTGTTTATGAGTAATTTGTATGCGTCTATTTAATGTTTTTGAACAAGTTTGATGTTACAAAATCAATGTATTTACTTCGGTTATCGTATGTGAAAGACGTTTATAATTTGGGTGTATTTTTTAAAATCTCAACTAAAAATTTCCAGAATTTATCAACTGAGGGGATGCTTACTTTTTCATCTGGTGAGTGGGCTCCTTTAATGGTTGGACCAAAAGAAACCATATCGATTTTTGGGTAATTCTGACCTAAAATCCCACATTCTAATCCTGCATGACATGCGGCAACATGTGCTTTTTCTCCATGTAATTTTTCATAAAGATTTCTAACCATTTCTAAAACTTCAGAATTTATATTTGGTTGCCATCCTGGGTAATCTCCTGAAAGAGCAATATCAAATCCTGATAATTCAAAAGCAGATTTTAAAGAATTTGCCAAATCTAATTTATTACTTTCTGAAGAAGACCGTGTGAGGCATGCGATTTTAATTTTACCTTCTTTAACAATTACTCTTGCAATATTATTGGAAGTTTCTACCAAATTTATAATATCTGGGCTCATTCTATATACTCCATTTAAGGCTGTGTAAATAGACTTTATAAGTCCTTCTTGAACCCCCAATTCCATTACACTTTTTGGAGTAGAAGTTGTCGATATATCAATAGTTAAGTTGGGTTCTAATGTAGCAAATTCTTCTTTTATGTTGTTTATAAGTAGGTTAGTTTCAAAAAGAAATGCTTCACTAGAAATGAGGTCTACAGTAAAAATTGATTTACTTTCACGAGGAATTGCATTGCGCAAACTACCGCCATTTATTTCTGAAATACGCAAACCAAAATTTGTAAAACTATCAAACAATAGTCGATTCATAATTTTGTTAGCATTTCCTAATCCTTTATCAATATCCATTCCAGAATGCCCTCCATTTAACCCTTTTACGGTCATCAAAAAAGCGATGGAATTATCAGGTACTTTTTCTTCAGAATAATTTCTAGTAGCAGTAATATCGATGCCTCCAGCACAGCCCATTCCAATTTCATCATCTTCTTCGGTGTCTAAATTTAAGAGAATTTCACCCTTTAAAAGACCTGCTTCTAAACCCATTGCGCCAGTCATGCCTGTTTCTTCGTCAATTGTAAAAAGTGCTTCAATCGCAGGGTGTTGAAGATTATTGGAAGATAAAACCGCCATGATTGCTGCCACACCCATGCCATTGTCAGCACCTAAAGTTGTTCCATCTGCAGTAACCCAATCTCCGTCAACCAACATTTTAATTCCTTCTTTGTCAAAGTCGAAAATAGTATCAGAATTTTTTTGATGAACCATGTCGAGATGACTTTGTAAGACAACTGTTTTTCGATCTTCAAAAGTTTTTGTAGCCGGTTTTTTTATTATCACATTACCAACATTGTCGATAACAGTATCAAGGTTTAAATTTTTACCAAAATCTACCATAAATTGAATAATACGCTCTTCTTTTTTTGAAGGACGAGGAATTGCATTTAAATCAGCAAAGTGACTCCAAACAATTTTTGGTTCTAATTTTCTTACTGCTTCGCTCATGATTTTAAATAATAGGGTAAAAAATTAGTTTATATTTATTATCGTTTCCTGCGTCAGTTTTCGAACTTTGGCCAAATCTTTCATGTAGCAATCGTCTGCTCTGAAGCCAACTGGTAAAACTAACACTGATTTTAAATTTTGTTTTTTTAAACCTAGTATTTCATCATATTTTTCTGGAATAAAACCCTCCATGGGGCAGGCATCTATTTTTTCGACTGCACAAACTGTCATTAAATTACCCAATGCAATATATGCTTGATTTCGATTCCAAAGAGATAGTTCTTCTTGTGTTTTATTTTGAATTTCAGTAGTTAAAGTTTTTACAAAAGGATTTAGGACTGCATCAGGTGTTTTTCTAATTTTTTTCACCAAATCAAAGTAGTTTTTTACATCTTCTGTAGAATATTTTTCGGGAATACAAATCACTAAGACATGAGAGGCCTCTTGTATTTGAGATTGATTCCAAGAATGCGTTACTAACTCTTTTTGAATTTCTTTGTTTTTAACAACAATTAGTTTTAAAGGTTGCAAGCCATATGAGGTTGCCGTTAAGTTAAAGGCTTCTTTTAGTGTATTAATTTGAATTGATGAAAGTTGTTTTTCTGAATCAAACTTTTTAACGGCATAACGCCATTTTAGATGGTCTATGATATTCATATTATTTATTGAGTTGCAAAAATAAGGCATTCTTATCGATGAGTAGTGTTAAGACTATTATAAATATTTACAAAAATGCATGCGATTTTTTGTACCTTATTGAAAAAAAGTATGAATGAAGATTTTCTTCATTATGTTTGGAAGTTTCAGTTACTTTCCATTCATGATTTAAAAACAACCACAAATGAAAATTTGTTGATCTTAAAAACGGGTATTCATAATTACAATTCCGGTCCCGATTTTCTGAATGCTCAAGTGAAAATTGAAAACCAACTTTGGGTTGGTAATGTTGAAATTCATTTAAAATCTTCAGATTGGTATGTTCATAATCATGAACTTGATCCGAATTATGACGCTGTTATTTTACATGTTGTTTGGGAAGATGATTTAACGGTATTTATGAGGAATAACGCTCCTCTACCTGTTTTAATTTTAAAGGATTTTGTTTTCAATTCTGCTTTTAATAATTACCGTAATTTATTTTCTGCAAAGCAACGCTGGATTTCTTGTGAAAACGAAATCCATTCTGTCGATCATTTTATTTTTGAAAATTGGAAAGAGCGTTTATTCTTTGAGAGGTTAGAAAGAAAATCTAATGAAATGAGCGCAATTTTAGTCACTAATAAAAATGATTTTGAAGCTGTATTGTTTAAATTATTGGCTAAAAATTTTGGGTTAAAAGTGAATGGAGAAGCTTTTTTGAGTTTGGCAAATTCCTTTGATTTTTCAATCTTGAGAAGAGTTCGATCTGATGAAAATAAATTAACTGCTTTACTATTTGGACAATCTGGCTTTTTGGAAGAAACAATTGAAGCGGAATACCATCAACAATTAAAAAAAGAATTTCATTACTTAAAGCATAAATATAAGCTGAGTTCAATATCAAACAATCAGTTTTCTTTTTTTAGGATGAGGCCTCCAAATTTTCCAACGATACGAATTGCACAATTAATTTCTCTCTATCATCTTCATCAAGGTTTATTTTCTAAATTATTAAAAATAAAAACACTAAAAGGCTTTTATAATTTATTTAATGTGGATGTAAATTTATTTTGGAAAACACATTATACATTTCATAAAACATCAAGTTTTTCATCCAAAAAAATAACAAAACAGTTTGTCAATTTAGTATTGATAAACACTATAGTTCCTTTAAAATTTTTGTATCAAAAGGGAAGAGGTGAGCTTAATGAACATGATTTTTTAGTTTTTCTAAAAAAAATTAAGCCAGAAAAAAACAGTATTATTTCTAGGTTTAATGATTTGAAAATTAATTCTAGATCTGTGCTTGATACGCAAGCTTTGTTAGAGCTTAAAAATAATTATTGTGCAAAGAAATTATGCTTACGATGTGCAATAGGAAATCACTTATTGCAACGGTAAAATAATTAAATTTTTAATGGATTTCTGACTCTTAAAATAATTTTAATATTAGAACTTAAATAGTACATTTTTACTTCGAGAAAAATAGAAAGTATTTTTTTAGAGCTATTTGCAACTAATTTAAAACAAACTTTTATATTTAATTGGGTTTGCTTCATGCATTATTTCATATATTTTTTCAAAAATATCTTCTGCCGAGGGTTTTGAGAAGTAATCTCCATCAGTTCCATAGGCGGTTCTATGAGCTTTAGCAGTTAAGGTAGCGGGTTTGCTATCTAAATATTTATAGCCATTCTGTTTTTCTATAATTTCCTGAAGAAGATATGCCGAAGCTCCGCCAGGAACGTCTTCATCAATGATTAGTAATTTATTTGTCTTCGCTAAACTTTTTAAACAGTCATGATTTAAATCAAAAGGAAGTAAACTTTGTGCATCTATAATTTCAATGTTTATAGCCACTTGTTCTAGTTCTAAAGCAACCTTTTCAACAATCTTCAAAGTAGAGCCGTAAGAAACAACAGTTATATCTGTACCTTTTTTAACTGTTTCAACTTGTCCAATTGGTGTTTTAAATTCACCCAGATTTAAGGGTAATTCTTCTTTTAATCTGTATCCATTTAGGCATTCAATAACCAATGCAGGTTCGTCACCTTCTAATAATGTATTATAAAACCCTGCAGCCTTTGTCATATTTCTTGGAACTAAAACATGAATGCCTCTTACGTTATTTATGATTCCTCCCATTGGCGAGCCTGCATGCCAAATTCCTTCTAATCTGTGGCCTCGTGTTCTAATGATCAGTGGTGCTTTTTGTTTCCCAAAAGTTCTGTAAAGAAGGGTGGCTAAATCATCACTCATAATTTGCAATGCATATAATAGGTAATCCAAGTATTGTATTTCTGCAATTGGTCTTAATCCCCTCATTGCTAGACCGATACCTTGCCCAATTATTGTTGCCTCTCTAATGCCTGTATCAGAAACTCTTATTTCTCCGTATTTTTCTTGAAGTCCCTCAAGTCCTTGATTTACATCACCTATTAAACCTGCGTCTTCACCGAAAATGATTACTTCTGGGTATTTTTTAAGTAGGGCGTCAAAATTGTCTCTCATGATAATCCTTGCGTCCACTAAAGCTTTCTTTTTAGTATAAAGCGGTTTTTTTTCTGAGACATTTATTGCGTTAAACTCTGATTGACTATTTAAGTGAGATGAGAATTTTTCTGAAGCATCTTTTAGAGATTCTTTGATGAAATTTTGAAGTAAAATTTTTTCTGTAAAGTCTTCGTCTTTAAGATAGCGTAGAGATTTTCTTGCTATTGATAAAACGTCTTTTCTACTGGGTTCAATAATGGATGCTAATTCTTTTTTATATTTGATAATGAAAGCCCTATTTTTACTTTTAACGGCAACTTTATCTAGTATTTGACAAGCGGTTGAAACTTCAAGCTTTATTTCATTTATAAATGCATTCCAGGCATTTCTTTTTGCAAGTACAACTTCTTTTTTTACTTCTTTTTCTAGTATGATAATTTCTTCTTCAGAATTGATAAAGCGTAAAACTTCTCCGCTTTCAGTTTCTAGTTCAAAGTCTAAAATCCAGTTTCGCATTTTAGTGATACAATCGTATTCTTTTTCCCAATTTAATCTTTCTTTTGTCTTGTATCTTTCATGAGATCCAGAGGTAGAATGCCCCTGAGGCTGAGTTAGTTCTTTTACATGAATAAGAACCGGAACATGTTCTTCTCTTGCAATTTTTGCAGCTTCGTTGTAGATGCCTATTAGTTGAACATAATCCCAACCATTGACAACAAAAATTTCATATCCCTCTTTGTCTTTTTCTCTTTGGAAACCTTTTAAAATTTCTGAAATACTTTCTTTTGTTGTTTGATGCTTTGCATGAACTGAAATTCCGTATTCATCATCCCAAACACTCATTAAGATTGGAACTTGTAAAACACCAGCAGCGTTTATGGTTTCAAAAAATAAACCTTCGCTTGTGCTTGCGTTACCGATAGTGCCCCAAGCAACTTCATTTCCACTATTGGAAAATGTAGATTTATGATGAACGCTTTTTTCTGTTCTATAAATTTTTGAAGCTTGAGCTAATCCAAGTAATCGAGGCATTTGAGCGGCTGTTGGTGAAATGTCGGAGCTTGAGTTGTATTGTTTCGTTAAGTCTTTCCAAGAACCATCATCATTCAAGCTATGTGTTGCAAAATGACCGCCCATCTGTCTTCCAGCAGACATCGGGTCTGCTTTTATATCTGTATGAGCATACAAGGCTGCAAAGAATTGTTGTGCGGTTAATTCACCGATAGCCATCATGAATGTTTGATCTCTGTAATAGCCAGACCTAAAATCTCCAATTTTGAATGCTTTTGCCATTGCTAGTTGCGGAATTTCTTTTCCGTCACCAAAAATCCCAAACTTGGCTTTGCCCGTAAGCACCTCTCTTCGCCCTAGTAAACTGCATTCTCTGCTGGTTTTAGCAATTTTGTAGTCGTTTAAAACTTCTGCTTTAAAATCCTCAAAAGAAATTTTTTGTTTATAAACTGTATGTTTTTCCTGCAGCATCTTTATTCATTTTTAGAGTGGGGCAAAGGTAGTTTTTTTAGTTGATATTTAAAAATTTAAATATTTATTAGCAATATCGTAATTTTTTAAACAAATAAGGCTTTTTTATTACAAATTATTCAATAATAATTAAAAGTATTAAAATTTAGTCAATTTATAAAAAACCACGTCTAAAAAAGTTATAAATGGATCTCATATCTGCAGATAACGAAAATCTTATTTTCTGTGCATATGCTGTTTGAGATAACTCCCAACCATTATTTGAGTAAATAGGAAAATAAATTTCAAAAATTTGATGCACAAAATTAAAACGAATTCCATTTTCATACCCAAAATAAACCGGTTTGCTTTTGTTTTTTAAAAAAGCAACATCGTTGTAAAATTCAACCCATCTCCATAACCCAATACTCGAATTCGTTGAAATCATAAACTGATTTGCAAACCTTGTTGGAAGCACAGATTTAAAACCACCTTCAGTTATGATATATTGTTGACTAAATAAACCTGTGCTTTCAGATCTTCCTAGGTAATTTAATTCAAACAAGTAATCATTACTTCTATCAAGCCCAAAACTGAAATAGTCACCTGAGGTTTCGTTGTTTAGAAAGGTACCGGCAAAAAGTCTAAAATCTAATTGTGTATTAGATGAAGTTAGTTTTCTAAATCTAAGGTCTACTTGTGCTTTGGAGAATTTTTTACCAAATTCTGCACCAAAACGATATCTGAATTCTTTTATTATGTTCGGATTTGTGTAATTGTAACTTAAGCTTACAACACTATAATTATCTTGAGCTGTTTGAATTGTATTGGCGGCGACCTCTTTGTTAATATGAATTAATTTTGCTCTAAAAGACTCTGAAGTTGCATCTCTTAACGTTTTTCTTTTAAAAAAAATATTTACATAAGGTATAAATGAATTATAGGATAAGTTAGGAGCATAATCTGAGGTGATTCCTTCAAGGCCGTATGCAATTTTATAAATTTTTGTCTTTTCAAAAAACTGATTGTATAGTAGAGAAAATTTCCCGACAAATGTTTTGCTTTTTGTTGCAAGATATGGAGATACTTTAAATTCAAAGTTTCTTCTTATAAGAGGTTTGTTGTGTAAATTTACTCCAAGAATTAATCCGTTATAAAAATTATAATTGACACTTGGTTGATAAAATAGCTGATTAAAATTGGGGTCATTGATGTCTTTAAAAAAAGAGAGTTTTATAGGTTTATTAAATAATTTTTTATCAATTTTTTTCCAATTATCAAGGGTGTTAAGTTCTGGGTATAAATTTTCATAATTTAATACAAATGTGTCGTAGTCACCTTTTTTAAATTTAATAGTTTTAGAACTGTCTATATCAGAAACCCACTTTTTAAATTTAATATTTTTGTCTTTAAGTACATAAATAGCAAAGGGTGATGTTGTATTTCTTTTGTTTTTTACAGTTACAGATATACTGTCTTTTTCTTTTATTATTTCTTCAATTGTATGATCTATTTTTTTAGTTGTTTTTAGAAATTCATCAAAAAACCAATCTAGATTTTTAGTAGTTTTTGAAGAAAGTAATTGTTTAAATTTAGCACTAGAAATAATTTTTAATTGATTATTCTGATAGAATTCTTTAATTGTTTTATTTACAATTCTCTCTCCTAAATATCCTTTTAGAAACCGAAGTCCTAATCCTGCTTTGTATTTGTTAACAATTTTTCTATTGAAATTTGATAAAGAGTCAGCTGATGTAGTAAGTGCTTGATCTAAAAATTCACGTGCTGTAAATTCATACACAAGAGGGTATTTGTCATTAAATTTTAACTTGGAGAAATTGAATTTTTTTAATAGCCAAGAATCTGAAGCGTTTCCTAAAAGCTTAATTTCTGGGTAAAATTCTTCTATATATTGAATCATTAAATAATTCTGAATTCCATCTAATAACCAGTGGTCTTTTCTCTTGTTTAGTAGTATAGTGTTTTCAATATATCTTTTTGTCAATGCTTTAAAAATAGTGATATCCCATTTAAAAGTATCAGAAAAAGGACGCAAAAATTTAGGGAGCTGATTTAAGCCAAAGATTGGGTTTTTATTCTGTGTGGCCTTGTCTATGTATATTTCAAAATACGGATATTTACCTAGGTGTTTTTCTAAAAAAAGGACCTCTCTATTTAAAATGTCTGTTGTTAAGTTAAAGTCTAATTCCTCTGAAAAAACATCAGTTCGTATGGAAACTGTTTTTGTTTTAAATGTTCTTAATTGTGATTTTTTTTTAATTCCTAGAATCACATCTTTTTTATTGATTCCAACTAATTGGTAACAATTTTTACGATCTTGTTTCTCAGTCTTATGTTGAAGTAAATTAGATTCAATAACATAGCCTTTAGGAACTTCAATATCTATCTTAAAGTCAGTTTTATTCTCGTATAAATCATCTAAATTTAAGTTACTCATTAGTTGCCAGCCATTCTGATAAATTGCTGGCGTCAAATACCAATTTCTTAGATGATATCCATTTTTACTTTTACCATAATTTGTAAAACGCGCACTTGGTATTTTTACGATATATGAGGCTACTATTTTAATCTTTGAATTTGGTGATAGAGGTTTATTGAGAAAAATTTCCAAAATATCTGCCCTATTGTTTAGTTGTTTAAAATTTGAACTTTCAAAATCAACAGTCATGCTTTTGATGATTGAAGACCCTAATTCTTTTTCTTTGGCAAAGTATAAATCTTTTTTAAAGTCTTTGATAAATCTTTTAAACAAAGGTGTTTTTTTGTCCCTGTAACTATTTGCCCAATTATGAAGAAAGATACTTGTTAAAATCGAATCTGAAGTATTATGAAAGATAATTTCTTGCTCAATTCTTAACACATCTTTTCCGGAATCTAAGACAGACTTTATATGGATAGAATTCTGTTGAGAATAGAGAAGAGGATAGGCTAAGAAGCAGAATAATATGATGTAACTATGTTTTCTCAATTATTATTTTTTCTAATAAATTTTTACCTTTAGAAAACCTATAATAGTAAAATTCTTATATGAATAAACTAAGGAAAGATAACTCCAATTTTTTTTTAAGTTTTAGAAATTTGGTTTTAATTGATATTTAGAATAAAATTTATTTAAATGTTCAATTGCCTCATTTGCAGTATCAACAACTCTGAATAATTTTAAATCTTTTTCTGAAATATTTCCCTCTTCTAAAAGAGTGTTTTTTATCCAATCCATTAAACCTCCCCAAAACTTACTGCCCACTAGTACAATTGGAAAACGTCCTATTTTATTGGTTTGAATTAGAGTTATTGCTTCAAAAAGTTCATCAAGGGTACCAAATCCTCCAGGCATAACAATAAAACCTTGTGAATATTTTACAAACATTACTTTTCTAACGAAAAAATAATCGAACTCTAAATTTTTGTCACTGTCGATCCAAGGATTGTAATGTTGTTCAAAAGGCAATTCTATATTTAATCCAACAGAGGTTCCTTTTCCCCTGCTAGCTCCTTTGTTACCAGCTTCCATAATTCCTGGACCACCGCCAGTAATAACACCATAACCATTTTGTGTTAATTCATAAGCAATTTCTTCTGCTAATTTATAATAAGGGTCTTCTGGTTTTGTTCTTGCAGAACCAAATATTGATACAGAGGGTCCGATTTTACTAAGTTTTTCGTATCCTTCAACAAATTCTGCCATAATCTTAAATATGGCCCAAGAGTCGTTTGTTTTAATTTCATTCCATGTTTTTGGCTGAAATTTTTCTTTTATTTTTCTGTCGTCATTCATCATATTTTTTTATTATTAATGTCTTAAATTCCTGGAAAATTAGTTTACTAAAGTAATTCTTTTTTCAAAAACTTTGCTGTATAACTAGTTTTATGTCTTGCAATTTCTTCTGGAGTACCTTTGCATAGAATTTTTCCGCCTTTTTTTCCACCTTCCATACCAATATCAATAATAAAATCTGATAATTTTACTACATCTAAATTATGTTCAATAATTAATACGGTATTTCCTTTATTGGCTAGTTTGTTAAGAACCTCCATTAAAACTCTAATGTCTTCAAAGTGAAGTCCCGTTGTAGGTTCATCTAATATATAAAAAGTGTTGCCAGTATCTCTTTTTGAGAGTTCTGTGGCTAATTTTATTCTTTGAGCTTCACCTCCAGAAAGTGTTGTAGATCTTTGCCCTAAAGTAATATATCCTAGGCCAACATCTTTAATCATTTTCAGTTTTCTATGAATTTTTGGTATATTTTTAAAAAATTCTGATGCATCTTCAATTGTCATATTTAAAATGTCAGAAATCGATTTTCCTTTGTAACGTATTTCTAAAGTTTCTCTATTAAAACGTTTTCCTTGGCATGTTTCGCACTCTACATATACATCAGGTAAAAAATTCATTTCTATGACTCTAACTCCACCACCTTGGCAAGTTTCACAGCGTCCACCTTTTACATTGAAAGAGAACCTACCTGGTTTATATCCCCGAATTGCGGCTTCGGGTGTTTTTGCAAATAAATTTCGAATTTCACTGAAAGTTCCTGTATATGTTGCCGGGTTTGAACGTGGTGTTCTGCCAATTGGAGATTGGTCAATATCGATTACTTTGTCTATATGTTCCAAGCCTTCAATTTTTTTGTAAGGCATTGGTTTTTTTACACCTCTATATATATGGGCATTTAAAATAGGATACAAAGTTTCATTTATTAATGTTGATTTGCCGCTACCAGAGACACCTGTAACACAAATCATTTTGCCTAAAGGAAACTCAACAGAAACATTTTTTAAATTATTACCAGTTGCTCCTTTGAGTTTGATATATTTCCCCGTTCCTTCGCGTCGTTTTTTAGGAATCTTAATTTCTTTTCTACCTGTTAAATAATCCCCTGTTAAAGTATGTTGTTTTTTTAAATCTTGAAAAGTTCCTGCACTCACAATTTCACCTCCATGTCTTCCTGCCCCTGGACCAATGTCAAATACAAAATCTGCGTGTTCAATCATATCTTTATCATGTTCAACTACTAAAACGGAGTTTCCAATATCTCTTAATTTCACTAAAGAATCTATGAGTTTTTTATTGTCACGTTGGTGCAATCCAATACTTGGTTCGTCTAAAATGTAAAGAACTCCCACTAATTGCGACCCAATTTGAGTAGCTAAACGGATTCTTTGAGCTTCTCCACCAGAAAGCGATTTTGAGGTTCTATCAAGCGTTAAATAATCTAAGCCAACATCAACCAAAAATTGAATTCTAGTTTTAATTTCTTTTACTATTTCTGATGCAATTGTAAGTTGTTTTTTTGATAAGTTTTTTTCAATATTTTGAAACCAATTCGCTAATTCAGTAATATCCATTTGTGCTAAATCACTAATGTTTTTTGTGGTGATTTTAAAATGAAGTGCTTCTTTTTTTAATCTTTTTCCATTGCAATCAGTGCAACTGACTTCATCCATGAAGCCTTTTGCCCATCGTTTTATAGAGGAACTTTCTGCGTTTCTATATTGATTTGTTATGAAAGCTATAATTCCTTCGAATTCAATTTTATAATTTCTGGTAACACCTACCGTTTTAGATTCAATCTCAAAAGATTCATTTCCACCATTTAAAATAATCTCTAAAGCTTCTTTTGGGATGTCTCTTACAGCATCCGTAAGTTTAAATTTATAGCGCTCAGCAATGTTTTGAAGTTGTTTAAAAATCCAACTGCTTTTTTGTTCGCCCAAAGGTATAATTCCTCCATTTTTAATAGAAATACTTTCATCTGGAATGACTTTTTTTAAGTTGATCTCATTCGTTACCCCTAGGCCATTACATTTATTGCATGCGCCTTTTGGTGAGTTAAAAGAAAAGGTGTTTGGTTCTGGATTTGGATATGCAATTCCGGATGTTGGACACATTAGTTCTCTACTAAAATAACGTGGATTATTATCCTCAATATCAATAACCATCATAATGTTATTGCCAGAATACAATGCAGTTTTTATGGTTTCTTCAAGTCTTTTTTCTGCAGATTCATTGACAAATAGTCTGTCAATAACCACCTCAATATCATGCGTTTTATAACGATCCAAACGCATTCCTTTTTCAATCTCTTTTATTTCTCCGTTTACACGAACTCGTAAAAAACCTTGTTTCGAAATTTGTTCGAAAAGCTCACGATAATGTCCTTTTCTAGATTTAATTAGAGGAGCTAAGACTGCAATTTTTCTGTTGGCAAAATCTTGTAAGATAAGTTGTTTAATTTGTTCATCAGTGTAACTTACCATCTTTTCTCCTGTATTAAAAGAATAGGCGTCTGCAGCTCTTGCAAACAATAACCTTAAAAAATCATAAATTTCTGTAATTGTTCCAACGGTAGAGCGCGGGCTTTTGTTTGTAGTTTTTTGTTCAATAGAGATTACGGGAGAAAGACCATCAATTTTATCAACGTCGGGTCTCTCTAACCCCCCTAAAAACTGTCTAGCATATGCGGAAAATGTTTCAATATAACGTCTTTGACCTTCTGCATAGATAGTATCAAAAGCTAATGAAGATTTTCCACTCCCACTTAAGCCAGTAATGACTACTAGTTTTTCACGGGGTATTTTTACATCAATATTTTTTAAGTTATGAGCTCTTGCTCCGAAAACTTCTATATATTCTTGGTCTTTCAAATGAGGAGTTTTTTTTGGAAAACGCAAAGTTAAAGAAACCAATTTTAATTTACATGTCTATGGTTATCAAATGATAAAATAGTATCTTGCAAGCAAATATTTTTACAACCAAATGATTGATCATATTCGCCACTTTTTTGAAAGAAATGGCTTTGGAGTTTTTTCTAGGCTTGCAGATAAATTAGGGATGAGAGCTTTGAATGTCCGGCTGTATTTTATTTACATTACTTTTTTTACTGTGGGGTTATCTTTTGGGCTTTATTTGACAATGGCATTTGTGTTGAAGTTAAAAGATATGATTTATACAAAACGAAGCTCAGTTTTTGACTTATAGCCTATGAATATTTTAGAATCTAGAATTTATAAAACACTTTCTCTAGTTTTTATAATTTTATTATTAGGAGTTGCTGGGTATATGTTTTTGTCTAATTATACTTTTGTAGATGCCCTATACATGACTGTAATTACAATTACTACAGTTGGTTTTGGGGAAGTAAAACCATTCACTCCTGAAGAAAAAATATTTACAGTATTCTTAATTCTAACTAGCATAACTGTTTTTGGTTATGCAGTTTCTATATTTTCTGAATATTTAGTGAGTGGAAGATTATTTGAACAATTTAAACACAGAAAAGTGGAAAAACAAATTAAAAGTTTAAAAGGCCACACCATTGTTTGTGGTTTTGGTAGAAACGGCAAACAGGCAATTTTAAAGTTGAATAACTATAATAAAAAAGTGGTGGTTGTTGAAAAAGACAAAGAGATGATCTCTGAATTAGAGAATGAAAACGTTTTAAACATTCAAGGTGATGCTACTTTAGATGAAACTTTGTTAATAGCAGGTATAAAAACCGCCGCCAATCTGATCACCGCGTTACCTTCTGATGCAGATAATTTATTTGTTGTTCTTACCGCAAATCAACTCAATAATAAATGTAAAATAATAAGTAGAGCTTCGAATGAATCTTCTTATAGTAAATTGAAAATTGCTGGAGCAAGCAATGTTATTATGCCTGATAAATTAGGAGGTGATCACATGGCATCCCTTGTGGCAACCCCAGATGTTATAGAATTTGTAGATCGATTAACCATTGAAGGAGAAACGACAGCGAATTTAGAAGAAATAGCTGTTGATGATTTACCAAAAAAATACATCAATAAAACAATTTTAGATTTAGATTTAAGAAGAGAAACAGGTTGCACTGTAATTGGTGTTCGAAATCTTGATAGAGATTATATTATCAATCCAGAAGCAGAAACAAAACTGATAAAGGGTTCAAGCCTAATCGTTTTAGGGAGGCCAGAACAGATTGTTAAATTAAGAGAATTGTTTTAATGATAGTTAAAGTCATAATTACTGGTAGTAATGGTTTGTTAGGGCAGTCGCTTCTGAACTTGTTACTCACTAAAAAAAATAAATACGAAGTAATCGGTTTTTCAAGAGGAAAGAACAGAAGTGGAAGAAATGACTTTCAATATATTTCTTTAGACATTACTGATAAAGAACTATTAAAAGAAAAGATACTAGCAATTAATCCAAATTTTATTGTCAACACGGCAGCAATGACAAATGTTGACGCTTGTGAGAATCATAAAAGTGAATGTGATAAACTAAATATTGATGTGGTTGCAGTCTTAACTCAAGTTTCCCAAAAAATCAATGCACATTTAATTCATCTTTCTACCGATTTTATTTTTGATGGGAAAAAAGGAAATTACAAAGAAACAGATAAACCAAATCCACTAAGTTATTATGGGGTTTCTAAATTAAAATCTGAAGAAATTTTACTTACTTCAAAAATTGACTTTACTATTTTAAGAACCATCTTAGTTTATGGAAAGGTATTCGATATGA
>JAQWOW010000080.1 GCA_029245665.1 Polaribacter sp.
AAAATTGATGAATTTATTTGAGAAACTTTATAATGATTTGTATATTTAACTTTTAATTTTTCACTCATTAATTTTTCAACTTCATCAAATGAAAATCATTATATCTCCGGCAAAATCATTAGATTTTGAGTCGAAAGCAACAACAAGTCTGCATACGCAACCACGTTTTATAAAGCATTCTGAAAAGCTGAATAAAAAACTAAAAACACTTTCCAAGAAAAAATTATCAGAGTTAATGAAAATCTCCGATACGCTGTCAGTATTAAATTATGATAGAAATCAAGCTTGGAAAACTCCTTTCTCGACTGAAAATGCAAAACAAGCTATTTACGCCTTTACTGGTGAAGTTTTTAGAGGAATTGACGTACACTCTCTAAGCGAAGAAAAAATACCATTACTACAAGACCGATTAAGAATTTTATCTGGCCTGTATGGAATATTAAAACCTTTAGATTTAATTCAGCCCTACCGATTGGAAATGGGAACGAAGTTATCGATTGAAAAAACAACAAACCTCTATAAATTTTGGGACGACACTATTGCGAAGGCCCTAAATGAAGAATTAGAAGATGGTGAGTTATTGATTAATTTAGCAAGCTCAGAATACTTTAAAGTAATTCCTAAAAAAGTTTTAAAAGTATCAATGATTACCCCTGTTTTTAAAGATTTTAAGAACGGAGAATATAAAATAATTATGACATTTGCTAAAAAAGCTCGAGGCTTGATGGTTCGTTATATTATAGATCATAACGTAACTACTATCGATGAATTAAAGAATTTTAATGTCGATAAATATCGTTTTTCTGAAGAAATGTCTTCAGAAAACGAACTCATATTCACGCGCTAGTGTTTCATTTTATACATCACCCAGGTGTGTGGTGCCGTTACGGCAAATAAGACCACAAAAATGATTGTAGAAAACAAACTCATGTGGGGAGTTAGTTTGAATACAACCAATAAACTAAGAACACTTATTACCCAGTATAAAATTGCTTTTTTAACATAGGAAACAAGACTTGCTTTTGTTAAATCTCCATAAACGAACTCAACTTGATTTATGATTGAAGGTATCGAGTGCCATAGCACAAAATAAATAGCAAAACTTAGTATGAGAGAAGAGGTCTTAAAGACTAAAAAAAGTAATCCCAAATAAAATACTTCTTTTAAAAGAGTTTGTATCTCTACCCTTTTTTTTAAAACTAGATACAAACTAAACAAAATAAGAATCGTAGAGGAAACAATTAAAGAAACCTCTATTTGAAAACTAGTAAAAGTAGTATCGGTTAATTCTAACATAATTTCATCTACATCCTCCATAGATTCATGAAATAACATTGAAAAAAGAAATACCCCATAAGAGAAATAAAAAATAAAATTAAAAAATCTATTGAGTGTTATTTTATCTCCAAGATGTTCTTCGCCAAAATGATAAGAGCTCAACAAAACAAACAACAAAATTGCTAAAATTGAACTAAAAAAATAGATTAATATACAACCTACTATAATAGCTATATAGATTATCAAATGCTTAAAAAAAATAGTTTTATTTTTATCTCCTTTAGATAAAATAAGCAAATCATTTGCTCCATGTAAAATTCCTAAAGAAACAATCAATACAAAGGCAACAGAATCTTCAACTAATCCACCGAATTGAATACTAAACCAAAAAAGAAAGAATGTAAAAAAAAGCATGAAATTTTGATAATTTCTCTTAAATGTTTTATTCATTTTACAAATTTAATAATTTTTTATTATATTTGGTTCAGGGTTTATGCCAAAAGCATTAAACTAATTTATTAACTTAATTTTTTTAAACATTATGAATTTATCGATTAATTTTCTATCTGTTGCTAAAATGGCTACAGATGATTACGTTGGATTTACATTTTTTGTAGGATGTATGGCTATGATGGCAGCGTCTGTATTTTTCTTCTTTTCAATGAATAGCTTTGATAAGAAATGGAGAACTTCAATTCTTGTGTCTGGTTTAATCACCTTCATTGCAGCAGTTCACTACTGGTACATGAGAGACTATTGGATTGGAACTTACGATGCTACAACGAAATTAGGAGATTCTCCTGTATTTTTCCGTTATGTAGACTGGATTTTAACCGTGCCTTTAATGTGTGTTGAATTTTATTTAATACTCAAAGTAGCAGGTGCAAAAAAATCTATGATGTGGAGATTGATCTTCTTATCTGTTGTAATGCTTGTTACAGGTTATTGGGGAGAAGCGGTAGACAGAGATAATGCTCAAATTTGGGGTCTTATTTCAGGGGCAGCTTACTTTGTGATAGCATATGATATATGGTTAGGTTCTGCTAAAAAATTAGCAGTTGAAGCCGGTGGAGCAGTATTAAAAGCTCACAAAACCTTATGTTGGTTTGTACTAGTTGGATGGGCAATTTATCCTTTAGGATATATGGCAGGAACTCCAGGATGGTATGATGGTTTAAATGGAGTATTGGACATGGATGTTATTTATAATATCGGTGATGCAATCAACAAAATAGGATTTGGTTTAGTGGTTTATACATTAGCTGTAAACAGTTCTGAAAAATAATTTTCAGAAAAATCAAATAAATGATAAAAACCCAATAGTTTTCAAAACTATTGGGTTTTTTACATTACTTAAAAAAAATTGAAAGACCGTTTAACAAGCTGCAAAACCTACATTGATTGCTAGACCACCTTCTGAGGTTTCTTTGTACTTTTTATGCATGTCTTTTGCAGTTTCCCACATGGTATCAATAACTTTATCTAAAGGTACTTTTACATCTTTAGGATTCGTGTCTAAAGCCATTTCTGCTGCATTTATTGCTTTAATCGCACCCATTGCATTTCGTTCTATACAAGGTATTTGAACCAAACCACCAATCGGATCACACGTTAATCCTAAATGGTGTTCCATCGCTATTTCTGCGGCTACTAAACACTGTGCAACAGTTCCTCCTAATAATTCTGTTAAAGCTGCAGCTGCCATAGCAGAAGAAACTCCTATTTCGGCCTGGCAACCACCCATAGCAGCAGATATTGTGGCGTTTTTTTTAAAAATACTACCAATTTCTCCCGCGGTTAATAAGAAACTTTGTATCTGTTTAAAATCAGCATCATGATTCTCTATGACCAAATAATACATTAAAACGGCAGGTAGCACACCAGCACTTCCATTTGTGGGAGCTGTTACAATTCTACCTAATGAAGCATTTACTTCGTTTACAGAAAGGGCAAAACAACTCACCCATTTTAAAATTTCTCTAAATTTTACTTCTGTACCTCTTATCGCTGTTATCCATTCAGTCGGGTTTGTATAGTTCGTCCCTTTAATTAATTTTTTATGAGTATCAAAAGCACGTCTTTTTACATGTAATCCTCCAGGGAGTTCACCTTCTGTGTGGCATCCAATATACATACATTCTAACATCGTAGTCCAAATTCGGTTTAATTCAGTCTTTATTTTTTCGGTTGAATTGAGCACCAATTCATTCTGAAAAACAATCTCCGATATGGATAAGTTTTCATTCTCACAATATTCTTCTAGTTGAATAGCTCTGTCTATCGGAAATGGAAAATTAGGTTTGTCCACTTCAATTTCGTCAATCAAAGGACTGTCATTCTGAATAATAAACCCACCACCAATCGAATAATAGGTTTCTTGAGAAATAATTTCATTATTTTGATAAGCAGTAAATATCAAACCATTAGGATTTATCGATAAGAAATCTTTGTTAAATTTGATGTTGTCGATAGAGAAAGAAATCATTTTTTCATTATTCAAATATAAAAGTGACGTTTCTTGAATACTGTTAATGATTTCATCGATATCCTCAATAGGAATATATTCTGGATCTGCACCACTTAATCCTAACAAGATAGCGGTATCGGTCGCATGCCCTTTACCTGTTAACGAAAGTGAGCCGTACAAATCAATTTTAATAGTGTCTACCAATAAAAAAAGATGAGTATTCTTTAATTTAGAAATCCATTTTTGAGCAGCTCTCCAAGGACCTAAAGTATGGGAACTTGAGGGGCCAACCCCAATCTTAAGCATATCAAAAACACTAATAAATTGCGACATTCGTAAAAAATAAATAAATATGTGAATCAAATTTAAAAAATTTATCTCAAATAGTTTATTTTTTTACATTTAATTAAAAAAACCACAACCTTCACTCTCTGTAATTTACATCCTGTAAAAATAAAAATTACATTAATTGGACGCCATTATGTCAATATGTCACATATATTTTTTTTTTATTTACAAATACTGACATTTTAAACTCAAAAAAAGGTTGGCACACAGTTTGGATGGTATTGATTGAAATTGAAGTCTAAAATATTAATATAAATAAATTATTATGAGTAAAATAATCGGAATCGATTTAGGAACAACAAACTCATGTGTTTCTGTAATGGAAGGAAATGAGCCAGTTGTAATCCCTAATGCAGAAGGAAAAAGAACTACACCTTCTATCGTTGCCTTTGTTGAAGGAGGAGAACGTAAAATTGGAGACCCAGCGAAAAGACAAGCTGTGACAAACCCAACCAATACTGTTTATTCTATTAAGCGTTTTATGGGAAATAAATTTTCTGGATCTGCTAAAGAAGTTAAAAGAGTTCCTTACAAAGTAGTAAAAGGAGATAATGATACACCAAGAGTAGATATTGATGGTCGTTTGTATACACCACAAGAAATTTCAGCAATGGTGTTACAAAAAATGAAAAAAACTGCTGAAGATTACTTAGGATCTGATGTTACTGAAGCAGTAATTACTGTTCCAGCCTATTTTAACGATGCGCAAAGACAAGCAACAAAAGAAGCTGGTGAAATTGCAGGTTTACAAGTAAAGAGAATTATCAACGAACCTACAGCAGCTGCATTAGCTTATGGATTAGACAAATCTAATGATGATAAAAAGATCGTTGTTTTTGATTTTGGTGGTGGAACTCATGATGTTTCTATACTAGAATTAGGAGATGGTGTTTTTGAAGTATTAGCTACAGACGGAGATACACATTTAGGTGGAGACGATGTAGATGAGAAAATCATTAACTGGTTGGCCGAAGAGTTTAAAGCAGAAGAAAACATGGATTTAAGAGAAGATCCAATGGCTTTACAACGTTTAAAAGAAGCTGCTGAAAAAGCGAAGATTGAATTATCTTCTTCTGCACAAACAGAAATCAATTTACCATATGTAACTGCTACTGCTAGCGGACCAAAACACTTGGTAAGATCTTTAACGAAAGCTAAATTTGAACAATTAATAGACGATTTAGTAAAAAGAACAATCGCGCCTTGTAAAAAAGCGCTAAAAAATGCAGATTTATCAATTTCTGATATTGACGAGATTGTATTAGTTGGTGGTTCTACAAGAATACCTGCTGTTCAAGAAGCTGTTGAAAACTTCTTTAAAAAGTCTCCAAGTAAAGGCGTAAACCCTGATGAAGTTGTTGCTTTAGGTGCTGCTATTCAAGGAGGAGTTTTATCTGGTGATGTAAAAGATGTATTGTTATTAGACGTAACTCCTTTATCATTAGGAATTGAAACTATGGGGAATGTTTTCACAAAATTAATTGATGCAAACACCACTATTCCTACAAAAAAGTCACAGGTATTTTCAACGGCAGTAGACAACCAACCGTCCGTAGAAATTCA
>JAQWOW010000133.1 GCA_029245665.1 Polaribacter sp.
GTTGTGTGAAAATTATAATTGGTAATTTGAAGTAAAACATCTTCAATAACATATTGTATTTGATCACTTTGAATAAAATCTACTCCTAATAAATTTCGAAATTGATTGCATCCAATAATTAGGGCTATGGCAGAAGAAAAACCAGTAATTACAGGTTTGGAAAGAAAATTTACAATAAACCCTAAGCGAAAGACTCCCATGATGAATTGAATTGTACCTACCATCAAAGCCAATAAAATGGCAATAGAAATATAGCTGTCAGAACCTGCCAATGCAAGCGTTGAAACGCCTGTTGCAACTATCAAAGAATCCATTGCAACAGGTCCTATTGCTACTTGTCTTGAAGAACCAAAAATAACATACATTACTTGTGGAACTAGTGCACAGTACAAACCATAAATTGGCGGTAAACCTGCGATTAAAGCATATGCAATTCCTTGAGGAATTAAAATAATACCAACGGTAATACCCGCAAGTACATCTCCTTTAAATAAAGATGTATTGTACTGAGGCAACCACTCTAATATTGGTATAATTTTTTTAATATTCATTAAAATAATTCTCCTTGATTTTTTCCTTTTATTCTTCCTAAATGTTGATAGGCTAGATCTGTAACTTCTCTCCCTCTAGGTGTTCTCATTATAAAACCTTGTTGAATTAAAAAAGGCTCATACACCTCTTCAATTGTTTCAGTATTTTCAGACACAGCTGTAGCAATTGTGCTTATTCCAACCGGGCCTCCCTTAAATTTATCAATGATCGTTACTAAGATTTTATTGTCCATTTCGTCTAGTCCGTGAGCATCAACATTGAGCGCTTTTAAAGCATATACTGCAATTTCAATGGTAATGCTTCCATCTCCTTTTATTTGTGCAAAATCTCTTACTCTTCTTAATAAAGCGTTTGCTATTCTTGGTGTTCCTCTACTTCTACCTGCAATTTCAATTGCAGCTTCCATAGAAATAGGGACATTTAAAATGTGGGAGCTTCTTTGAATAATAGCTGTTAATAATTCTGTTTTATAATAATGTAACCTGCTACTAATTCCAAAACGAGCTCTCATGGGTGCTGTTAATAGTCCAGAACGGGTTGTAGCTCCTATTAGGGTGAAAGGTTCTAAATTAATTTGAACTGTTCTAGCATTTGGGCCAGACTCAATCATAATGTCAATTTTGTAATCTTCCATTGCAGAATATAGGTATTCTTCTACAATGGGACTTAATCTATGAATTTCATCAATAAACAAAACATCACGTTCATCGAGGTTTGTGAGTAAGCCTGCTAAATCTCCAGGTTTGTCTAAGACAGGGCCAGAAGTAACTTTAATGCCCACTTGTAATTCATTGGCTAATATATGAGCTAAGGTAGTTTTTCCTAAGCCTGGAGGCCCGTGAAAAAGAGTATGATCTAAAGCTTCTCCTCTTTGATTTGCTGCTTCTACAAAAACTTTTAGATTATCAATTGCTTGGTCTTGCCCTGTAAAATCATCAAAGGTAAGAGGCCGTAGTTTTTTTTCTACATCTAATTCTTCATTTGACAAATTGATGTTTTCAGGATTTAAGTTTTCATTCATAATTACAAATATAAATGATTTTAAACTACGGTTTTTATATGTTCCTTATATAGATGCAAAAACCTTTCCAAATAAATATGGAAAGGTTTTAAATTATTGAAACTCTCTTTTATTATGAGGGATCTTCGTCCTTTAATAAAGGGGTTGTTTGTAAAACAAAATCTTTTCCATGCAAATAATCACTATCGTCATCTTTCGGATCTACACGTTTGCTGTAGTCATATGGCCATCTGTGTACTTCTGGAATTTTACCAGGCCAATTTCCATGAATATGTTCTACTGGGGTTGTCCACTCTAATGTATTCGAATTCCATGGATTTTGAGTTGCTTTCTGACCTCTATATATTGAAATAAAGAAATTGGCAATAAAAATTATTTGAGCGATACCTCCAATTAATGCGAAAATTGTAATTACAACATTAATTTGCAATAAATCATCAAACATTGGAAAGTTCGTATTTGTATAATATCTTCTTGGTAAACCTGCTAAACCAATAAAATGCATTGGCCAAAAGACACCGTAAGCACACGCTATTGTAATCCAGAAATGCCAATAACCTAAAGTCTTATTCATCATTCTACCGTACATTTTTGGAAACCAATGGTACACCCCTGCATACATTCCAAAAATTGCTGATACTCCCATAACTAAGTGGAAATGGGCTACCACAAAATAGGTGTCATGAATATTAATATCTAAAGCAGAATCTCCTAAAACCAGCCCCGTTAGCCCTCCAGTTACAAATGTTGAAACCAAGCCAATTGAAAATAACATTGCCGGATTTAATTGTAGATTTCCTTTCCACAAAGTAGTGATGTAGTTAAATGCTTTTACTGCAGACGGTATTGCGATTAATAAGGTTGTAAATGTAAACACAGAACCTAAGAAAGGATTCATTCCTGAAATAAACATGTGATGCCCCCAAACAATCGTAGATAAAAATGCGATTGCCATAATGGAACCAATCATTGCTCGGTAACCAAAAATAGGTTTTCTTGAATGTGTAGAGATAATTTCTGAGGTAATCCCTAGGGCAGGAAGCAATACAATATATACTTCAGGGTGCCCTAAAAACCAAAATAAGTGTTCAAATAATACAGGTGAACCACCTTGGTAATGAAGAACTTCTCCTGAAATAAATATGTCTGATAAATAAAATGAAGTCCCAAAACTTCTATCAAAAATTAACAACAAAGCAGCTGATAATAACACAGGGAAAGAAACAACCCCAATGATTGCTGTGATAAAAAATGCCCACATAGTTAATGGCAATCTTGTCATTTTCATTCCTTTTGTTCTTAAATTGAATATTGTTACAATATAATTTAAAGATCCAATTAGTGAAGATGCAATAAAAATAGCCATGGATACTAGCCATAAAGTCATCCCTGCTCCAGAGCCGGGAATTGCTTGTGGCAAAGCACTTAATGGTGGGTAGATCGTCCACCCTGCAGATGCGGGTCCTGCTTCTACAAATAAAGAGATCACCATAATTACACTCGATAGAAAGAACAACCAATAAGAAATCATATTTAAAAACCCAGAAGCCATATCTCTAGCTCCGATTTGCAAGGGTATTAATAAGTTAGAAAATGTACCACTTAAACCTGCAGTTAATACAAAAAATACCATTCTTGTACCATGTATTGTTACCAATGCAAGGTATATATCTGGATTCATGATTCCATCTGTTTGATGAGGTCCCAAGAACGCTTCAAAAATTGAAAACGATTGTTCTGGCCATGCAATTTGCATACGGAATAACATGGACATAAACACGCCTATGATACCCATAAACATTCCCGTTACAAGGAATTGCTTGGAAATCATTTTGTGATCTTGGCTAAATATATATTTTGTTACAAATGTCTCTTTATGGTGATGCTCTGACATAATATTTTTTATTTGTAGTGTCTTAATTAATTATTTAATAACTGAAGCTAAGGTAGGTTGTTGTGCAATCCATTTGTCGTATTCATCTTGCTCTACAACTGTAATTTTCATTTGCATATTGTAGTGAGAAGCGCCACAAATTTTATTACACAATAATAAATAATTAAACTCATAAGGGTCTTCTCCTTTGGCTTTTCTTATTTTATTAATTCCATTTGTTTTATCTATTACTTCGAGTTTTAGTCTCATTTCTTCTGTGGTGTACTTTGGTGTAAAACCAAATTCAGTAACCATTCCGGGAACACAGTTCATTTGTGCTCTAAAATGAGGCATGTATGCAGAGTGTAAAACATCTTGGGAACGAAACTTAAAATGAATTTTTCTTCCTTTTGGTAAATACAACTCTGTAACTTGTTTATCGTCTTGAGAATTTTTGTCTTTCATATCAACACCAAGGGTATTGATACCTTTTATATAATTTACATTTCCTAGGCCAAGGGTATTGTCTTCTCCGGCATAACGAGCATCCCATCGAAATTGTTGAGAATACACTTCTATAACAATGGCATCTTTCTCATCAGACAAATCCATGATATCATTCCATTGCCACAATCCATAACCGATTAAAAAAACCAGAACTATCGCAGGAGTAATCGTCCAAATCAGTTCTAATTTATGACTATCTGCATAAAATTTTGCTTTTCTATCTTTATTTCCTTTGTATTTAAAAGTGAAAAAGAAAATTATGAATTGCATGATAAATTGCACAATCCCAATTAACCAAAAAGTAATATTAAAAAGATTATCATCATGTTCTCCTTCAATAGAAGCGGATTCTGGTAACATGATTACATTCATGAAAATGAGACAATACACCATCATTGCATAAAAGAATGCCATAAATACAAGGGAATATTTTCCTTGCTTTGCATTATCTTCATCCGTAGCAATTACACCTCGCAGGTTCATGATTCTAGTTATTTGCCAGAAACTTACTCCGATTGCAATACCAATAAAAATATAAAATAGAGCTAACATACTTATTTTTTCTTAATTTTTAATTCAATTATTATTAATGGTGATCTCCAGATCCTTCTTCTCCTGT
>JAQWOW010000141.1 GCA_029245665.1 Polaribacter sp.
ATTAAAATGAACCTTACTGTTCATACCATTATAGATGCAAATACTTCTGGTAAAGCTCAGTTGAGAGAATTATTTGGACTGGGATTGAATTACAGTTTTCATCAAAAAGAGATTTATAAAAATCTCTAGAATCAAGACTAACCTTCTTTGTACTCATAATATAAAAAGTCATTATAAGGAAAACGCTGAATATGAATTTTTTTCACTTCTTCGTAAGTTTTGTTTTTAAAATCCTCCAGGTTTCCTTTGTTTAATGCTGAAATAAAAATAGAGGCTACATCATAGTCATTCATCCAAGTTTTTTTCCAGTCTTGTAGCGTATAATGTTCTTTCCCTTTTTCTGTAACGATATCATCTTCATCAATAGTCTCATGAGAATAAGCATCAATTTTATTAAATACGATTAAAGAGGGCTTATTAGCACATTTTATGTCGTTTAAAATAGCGTTAACAGATGCAATATGGTCTTCGAAATTGGGGTGAGAAATATCTACAACATGTAATAATAAATCAGCTTCACGAACCTCATCTAAGGTAGACTTGAACGATTCTACTAGTTGCGTAGGTAACTTTCTAATAAAACCAACTGTATCTGTCAATAAAAAAGGAATGTTCTTAATCACTACTTTTCTAACAGTGGTATCTAAAGTTGCAAATAATTTATTTTCTGCAAAAACATCACTTTTACTAATGACATTCATTAGGGTAGACTTCCCAACATTTGTATAACCAACCAAAGCAACTCTAACCATTTTTCCACGGTTTTTTCGTTGCACAGCCATTTGCTTATCTATGGTAAGCAGTTTCTTTTTTAATAGGGTGATTTTATCACGAATAATACGTCTATCTGTTTCAATTTCAGTTTCACCAGGCCCACGCATCCCAATTCCACCTTTTTGCTTGTCAAGGTGAGTCCAAAGCCTTGTTAATCGGGGTAATAAATATTGGCATTGAGCGAGTTCTACTTGAGTTTTTGCAGAACTTGTTTGTGCTCTTTGTGCAAAAATATCTAATATAAGATTGGTTCTGTCTAAAATTTTACAATTTAAAATTTTCTCAATATTACGTATTTGAGCCGGAGACAATTCATCATCAAAAATAGCTGTTCCAATAGCATTAGATTCAATGTAATTTCTAACTTCTTCCAATTTACCGACACCTAAAAAAGTTTTAGGATTGGGTTTTTCCATCTTTTGCACAAAACGTTTAACAGTAATACCACCCGCAGTCAATGTTAAAAATTCTAATTCATCTAAATATTCTGTAGATTGAATTTCATCTTGCTGCTGAGATATAATTCCAATTAAAACGGTTTTTTCGGAGCTAACTTCACGTGGGTCTATCATAGGTTGTAAAAATACAAAGATTTGATTTGTAAAAGCATAAAAAAAACCTCAATAAAAAATGAGAATTTATAAGTTCAAATAATATATACTTCTTTTAAATTATTTTCTTTTCAAGAGCAAAACTAAAGAAATAATAGATTTTAAATGCATACTATACTTAGTGATACCAAAATGAATTTTTAAGATTATGGAATTCCTTGTGTAATTTTATTTCTGAGGTATAGAATGCGACTAAAATATTAAGAGTAGGATGGAAGGACCCCTATTTAGAATGAGAACTGAGTACCTATTTTCTCACGTTAAAGACTGTTTTTATAGGATAAAGGTAATTTACTTCTTTGTTTGCTGATGAAAAGCGTCCCTTAATTTTTCGTCATTTAAGATGTACTTCTTGTATTTTCCGTCTCTATACCTGTAATAAATAAAAAAGGGCATGAATAGGAAAGAAAAGTAAAAAACACCTAAGCCCATTACAATTTCTGCTTTCTCGTGTTGGGTGTTGATCAAATAAATTCCAATAAACATCCAAACTAAAAAAATGATAAACATTATTTTTAATGCTATTTTCATTTTGTAAAATTACAAAAGTTCTGTTTATTTTCAGTTATTTATGAAATGGAATTAAATTGAGTTGTTGCAATTGGATAATTCAGCAATAAAAGTTCATTTATATTCAAAAAGTTACTCTAAAATGAGAGTCGGTTTTAATTCAATTTTATACTTTTGAAAAATGATAAAAACACATTTAATTATTGCCAAATTAAATAGTGATTTTACATTTTTTTAAATTGAGACGAAACGTTGTGAATGAAAAATTAAATTTTTAAAATGGAACAATTTTCAATAAAACACTTTAATAATTCTTTAGATTTATATTCTTCTAAAACAAAATTATATAGTTCTCGTTGGTTCATGGATTTTGGGAAGTTTGGATCTGAAATATTTGATAGTGAAGAAAAAAGAATATATTCCATATCAAAAAAGTTTCAATTTTGGAAATGGAAAATGGTCTTTACAATTAACCAAAATAATAAAAAATTAACTGATTTATTTTCTCAAAACAATAGGGATACTGTCTATTCAGTCGACTTTAAAGGGGATTTATATGAAATAAAAATTCATTATAATAAGAAGACATCAATTTTCAAAAATGGAGAAAAAATCGCAGAATTTGATGCTTCAATTATAGACAATAACCAGGAGCAAAGTATTCAATTGCAATTGCCAGATGTTACAAATTTAGAGTCTTGTTTTTTGTTGTTTTCTTGTTTAAAAATTGGGGAAATAGAACAGAAATCGAAAACTATTTTATCAAGTCAGAAGAAATTAGAAATAAATGAAGATCCATGGACTTAGTCTTTCGCTTCCACTTTTAATATCTTACATACCCAATATTTGAGGCAAAAGTTGCAAGAAAAGTAATAATAGAAGAATAATTATGGAGATCGTTAAAGGTTTCCACACTTCTTTTTTTGCGTATTCTAACTCTTTTTCTATATTATTCTTCCAAAAAAATTCGATTAATACGGCATAACCAATCAGGTTAAACAGTAATGTTGTAAAAATCATTTTAGGAAGATAATTTAAAAGTATTGCTGAGAGAATGGTGAATACAATTCCAAAGATTAATACTTGATTTCTTTCCTTTAGTTTGTTCATTTCCTTCAAATTGTACATTAATAAAACAGCACCAAATATTGTAGTAAAGAAAATAGTAAAACCTTGTATGGCTCTTTTTGAATACAGTACAGGTAATATCAACTCTTTAGAAGGATTCTCATTATTATCTAAATTCTTTTCATCGGTATCAATTTGATTATTTTCTTTAAAAGTGTTTTTATATAGAACATCACTTTTATCAATTAAATTTCTGTTTTCCATTTCCCAAATTACAGCTTGAATTGCTTCTTGGGTGTAGTCATTTTTTTTTTTAAGAATGGTCTTTAACTCTTTGTTAGATTTTAAACGCATGTTTTTTGTAAAACTATTTGTGTTCATTTTTTATGTTTTAACACCTAATTTTAAACTCAATTCCTTGAGTTGCTCTCCCTCTAAGAATGCTGGTGCGTCAATCATTACATCTCTTCCTGAATTGTTTTTTGGAAAGGCAATAAAATCACGAATCGTTTCTTGTCCGCCTAAAATAGCAACCAATCTATCCAAACCAAAAGCCAAACCTCCGTGAGGTGGAGCACCATATTCAAAGGCATCCATTAAGAAGCCAAATTGTGCTTTGGCATCTTGTTCAGAAAAGCCTAAATGCTTCAACATTGTTGCTTGTATTTGCTTGTCATGAATTCGAATAGAACCACCACCAATTTCATTTCCGTTCAAGACCAAATCATACGCATTTGCTTTGACAGCTCCTGGATCTGAATCTAACAATTCCATTTGCCCGGGTTTTGGTGACGTAAATGGGTGATGCATTGCGTGGTAATGCCCAGTTTCTTCATCCAATTCTAACAACGGAAAGTCAATTACCCAAAGCGGGGCAAATACTTTAGGGTCTCTCAATCCTAGTTGTTCTGCCAATTCCATTCTTAACGCAGATAATTGTGCTCTTACCTTGATGGTGTCACCAGATAAAATACAAATTAGATCTCCGGGTTTTGCTCCAGTAGTGACTGCCCACTTCCCCAAATCTTCTTGGGTGTAAAATTTGTCTACAGACGATTTAAAAGTACCGTCTTCGTTTACACGACAATAGACCATTCCTAAAGCACCAATCTGAGGTCTTTTTACCCAATTGATTAACTTATCGATCTCTTTTCTTGTGTATTTGTTTCCACCAGGAACTGCAATACCAACTACTAATTCCGCGTTGTTAAAAACACCAAAATCTTTGTGCTGTGAAACCTCATTTAACTCCCCAAATTTCATTCCGAAACGAATATCTGGTTTGTCATTTCCATATAATTTTAAGGCATCATCATAGCGTATTCTTGGAAACTCTGCGACTTCAACACCATTCATTTCTTTAAGTAAATGTCGAGTCAATCCCTCAAAAACACTTAAAATATCTTCTTGTTCTACAAATGCCATTTCACAGTCAATCTGTGTAAATTCTGGTTGCCTATCTGCACGTAAATCTTCATCTCTAAAGCATTTTACAATTTGAAAATACTTATCCATTCCGCCAACCATTAGGAGTT
>JAQWOW010000144.1 GCA_029245665.1 Polaribacter sp.
ATTGATACCATAAATTGGCTTCGAAATCGATTTCGTTTTAACATCCAAATAAGACCTGCATTTTTGTATTCTTTCAATGGCAGTATCAGAAAGGACTAACTTTGTATCCAAAGAAATAATTTCTTGAATCTTAGAGAGATCTAAAGGGAAAGAGTCTATATAATGAAATGTATTCATATCTTGATGTAATTGGTCATCAAAAGTGCAAATTCAGTTCTGTATATACAAATGATTTTAACTATTTTTTCACACCTTTAAATGATATCTTTGCAATAAATTTAAGAATTTATAAATGAAAAAAATAAGTCTTGCACTTTTTACACTATTCGTAATTACCTCTTGTTCAAATGAACATTCAAAGGAATATATTTCTGTATCTGGAAAATTAGAAAATAATAAAGATTCTCTAATTACCATTACTGGTCGAACTGGAGTTGTTAAAACAATTTCTATAAATAATGACGGTTCTTTTAAAGATACTTTAAAAGTAGCAAAAGGAGCTATTTATTCCTTTCAAACAAGTAGAAAAAAAAGAATACTAATCTATTTAAAAAATGGTTTTAATATCAATATAACAGGGAATTCGGAAAAATTCATGACAAGTTTCGAGTATTCTGGTGAGGGAGCTTCTAATTCAAACTTTATTCTTGCTCAACTAGAAAAAAGCAAAAAACTAGGAAATCCTGCTGCTCTTTTTGCACTGGAAGAAGAGGCTTTCTATGCAAAAATAAATGTATTAGAAAAAGAGTATGATAGTATTTTATCTTCTTACAAAAACTTAGACAGCGCACTAGTTGATATGGTTACTACCCAAAATAAACAAATGTTTGCTTATTTTAAAAATAATTACAATTCTAATAAAAAAATTGCAAAAGGAAGACCTTCTCCAAAGTTTGAAAATTACATCGATATTAAAGGCGGTAAAAAATCATTAGATTCTTTTAAAGGGAAATATGTATACATAGATGTTTGGGCTACTTGGTGTGGACCTTGCATTAGGGAAATCCCAGCATTGGATAAACTAGAAAAAGAATACCACTCAAAAAACATAGCATTTGTTAGTATATCTACTGATGAATCTAGAAGAAGCGGTGGATCTTGGGAAGCAGCAGAAAAGAAATGGAGTAATTTTGTGAAGGATAGAAATATGAGTGGCATTCAGTTATGGTCTGGCAAGGATACTCGTTTTCAACAAGAATATCAAATAAATGGAATACCACGATTTATTTTAATCGATCCACAAGGTAATATTGTAGATGCAAATGCACCAAGACCTTCTGACCCAAGGCTAAGAAACATCTTTAATTCTTTAAATATTTAAAAAGAGTTAAAACAAAAAAAAACGAAACCTAAATTTTAGGTTTCGTTTTTTTTTGTTTTGATAGGTTTAACTAGTCTTTATAAACACCCATATCTGCATACTTATCCATTCTTTTAGAAACCAAATCAACATCGTTCAAGTCTTTTAATTCCTCAAATGCAGTAATGATTTGTTCTTGAACAGCTTTAAAAGCATCTTCTCTATTTGTATGAGCTCCTCCGACTGGTTCTTTGATAATTCCATCAATTAGTTTCAGCTTTTTCATATCATCTCCTGTAAGTTTTAAAGCCGCTGCTGCTTGTTCTTTAAACTCCCAACTTCTCCATAAAATAGAAGAACAAGATTCTGGAGAAATGACAGTATACCAAGTGTTTTCCATCATATATACTCTGGCTCCTACTCCAATTCCTAGAGCTCCACCTGAAGCCCCTTCACCAATAACTATGGTTATAATTTGAGTTTTTAAACGTGTCATTTCTAAGATATTTCTGGCAATTGCCTCTCCTTGTCCACGTTCTTCTGCTTCTAAACCTGGATATGCTCCGGGAGTATCTAATAATGTAACAACAGGAATTCTAAATTTTTCTGCCATTTTCATTAAACGCAATGCTTTTCTGTATCCCTCTGGGTTTGCCATCCCAAAATTTCTGTACTGACGTGTTTTGGTATTATACCCTTTTTGCTGGCCAATAAACATGAAAGATTGATTGCCAATTTTACCCAAACCTCCAATCATGGCTTTGTCATCTTTGACACTTCTATCTCCATGCAGTTCCATAAACGTATCTCCACAAATAGCTTTGATATAATCTAAGGTATAAGGCCTATTTGGGTGTCTAGATAATTGAACTCTTTGCCAAGGAGTCAAGTTTTTATAAATATCTTTTCTTGCTATCTCTAATTTTTTTTCAATCTTGCGACAAGTAGCACTTACATCTACATCACTTTCTTCACCTATAATCTGACACTTATCTAGCTGGTCTAGAAGTTCTTTAATAGGCATTTCAAAATCTAAATATTCCATTTTGTAATTATTTGATTTTCGTTGTATTATAGGACAAACATACTATAAAATTAATTGTTTTTTTAAAAAAAAAGTTACTTTTTTCCAACAGTTTTTTCTTTAATTTTTTTTCTTATTACTGTTTTGTTCTTAATAATTCCGTTAACTAAAACAACGAACAAGACAATAAAAGCCCCAAAATAAAATTCAATATTCATTTTTTCTTTTTCACCAAAAATAAACAGCGCCAAAAGAATCGCATAAACGGGTTCTAAATTAAGGGTTAATACTACGGTGTATGGCGATAAATACTTCATCACTTTAACAGAAGCTATAAATGCATATGCGGTACAAAAACTACTTAAAATCAATAGATATAACCAATCTAATTTTGAAATTTTAAAAAAAGATATTGAAAAACCATTCATAAAAAATAGATATGCAGTTATAAAAACAACCCCAAAAAATAATTGATAAAGAGAAATTGTACTGGCAGCATATTTTTTGATAAATAGACCGTTTAGAACTGAAAAAATTGCACTTAAAAGAGATGAAATTAGTGCGTAGAAAATTCCTAATCGATATTGACTTTCAAAATTAAATATAATATATAAACCCAAAATTACGATGAGTCCCAAGACTATTTCTAATTTATTAATTCTTCTTTTAAAGAAAAGAGGTTCAATTAACGATACAAAAAAATCACCGGTACTCATTGTTACTAGGGCAACAGAGACATTAGATACTTTGATGGCTTTGAAGAAAAAGATCCCATGCAACGCAATAACAACTCCCGTAAGAAAAAACTTCCCAATTCCAACACCATCAACTTTAAATGATTTCTTTTTTATGACAAAATAAAGAACAATAAAAACGACTGCTAAAGACATTCTATACCAAACCAAAGGAATGGCATCTAAACTTATTAGTGCCCCTAAAATAGCAGTAAAGCCCCAAATCAAAACAATTAGATGCAAGAGCAAATAATTTTTTAGTTTACTTTCTTGCATTTAGATATAAATAAATAGCGATGCAGCCAAAAGCTAGATTTGGCATCCAAACATAAAGAAGAGAATTTACACTGGCTACAGCACCCA
>JAQWOW010000162.1 GCA_029245665.1 Polaribacter sp.
AATTCTAAAATAAATTTAATTCCTGCAATTCCGTCTAAAATTAAACGGGAAATTAGTACAAATAAGAGCAGTTTCTTCGGAATATTTTTAAGAATATTAAATAAACTATTTCTAAAGTTCAAAAAGGTTTTTTGGGGATTGGTTTCCTGTAAAGTTGCACCGCCTATATGATAAACAGTCGAAGTTCCAACATACTTAATTTTATAGCCACAGTTTTTTGCTCTCCAGCATAAGTCTATTTCTTCTTGATGTGCAAAATAATCTTCATCCAAACCATCCAGTAAGTGATATACATTTGATCTAATAAATAAACAAGCTCCAGAAGCCCACAAAATATCAGTTTCATCATTAAACTGGGCTTTATCAGTTTCTAAATGATTAAAAATACGTCCCCTACAATAAGGGTATCCAAATAAATCAATAAACCCTCCAGCTGCTCCTGCATACTCAAATTTTGTTTTGTCATTAAAATCCAACAATTTTGGTTGAATAATAGCTGTTTTTTTATCGCTTTTAAAAACCTTCATAATTGGTTTTAGCCAATTTTCTGTCACTTCAATATCAGAGTTTAAGAGGCAATAAATGTCAGCATTAACAGATCTTAAAGCATCATTATAACCCTTTGCATATCCACCGTTTATAGTGTTTTCTACTATTTTAACTGCTGGAAAAAACTCTTTAACATATCTAATTGAAGAATCTGTAGAAGCATTGTCAGCTATATAAATAGTAGCTTCTTGCAAACTAAAATTTACAACAGACGGCAAAAACTGCTCTAACAGTTTTTTGCCATTCCAATTTAATATGACGATTGCTATTTTCACTTGCGCAAAATTACAGTTTATTAATTAGTTTATGCTTAAAAGTTGTCTTAATAAAAGATGATTTAAGATTTGTAATTAGGAATTTCTTTTAAAAATATGTAGGTTTTATTTTTAAAATCCATTTTACAGTAAAAATGCTCTAAACCATTAGTTACAACAAGAAATTTAGCTTTTAATTTTAAATTATAACGTGCAATTTGATCAAAAGTATCTTGTGTAATTTTTATTGTGGGAGCTTTGCATTCAACTATAATTTCATGATTCCCTTTTTTATCAAAAATTAAAATGTCACTTCTCTTTTTTAAATTATTGAATGTTAATTGTTTTTCTAAAGCAATTAAAGAGGTAGGATATTTTTTTTCATCAATCAAAAACTGTACAAAATGCTGACGAACCCATTCCTCTGGAGTTAAAACCAGATATTTTTTTCTCAATTTATCAAAAATAAGCGTCTTATTTTGATTACTTTTGAGTTTGAAATTATACGTTGGAAGATTGAGTTTTTGCATTAATCAAAAGTACTAAAATGAACGAAATTAGAGCCATTGTTTCTGATATTAAGAAGGGAAATATAATGCCAATCTATTTTTTAATGGGTGAGGAGCCTTATTATATAGATAAAATTTCAGATTTTATTGAAGAAAATATGTTAGATGAAGCCGAAAAAGGCTTTAATCAGCAGGTCATGTATGGTAGAGATACAACTATAGAGGATATTGTTTCTTCGGCTAAACGCTACCCAATGATGGCTGAAAGGCAAGTTCTTATTGTTAAAGAGGCTCAAGAATTAAGTAGAAATATTGAAAAGTTAGTGGCGTATGCTGAAAATCCACAATTGACAACAGTTCTTGTTTTAAATTACAAATATAAAAAACTTGATAAGCGTAAAAAATTATACAAGGCAATTTCAAAATCTGGTCTAATTTTCGATAGTAAAAAGTTATATGAAAATCAAGTTTCAGACTGGATTCGAAGAGTTTTAAGTGGAAGAAAGTATAAAATTGAACCAAAAGCATCTCAAATGTTGGTAGAATTTTTAGGATCTGATCTTAGTAAAATTTCAAATGAGTTAGATAAATTAGTACTCATTCTTCCTGAGGATACTATTATTAATGACAAACATATAGAGGAGAATATCGGTATATCTAAGGATTTTAATAATTTTGAATTAAGAAAAGCAGTGGGGGAGAAAAACCTTGTTAAAGCTAATAGAATCATTAATTATTTTTCAGAAAACTCGAAAAACAATCCTTTGGTAATGACAATTTCTTTATTAAATAACTTTTTTACACAACTTCTATTATTTCATGGTTTACAAGATAAATCTAAAAGCGCTGTTGCTAAATCTTTAGGTGTCAGCCCATATTTTATAGATGAGTATTTTTTAGCTGCAAGAAATTATCCAATGCGAAAAGTCGCACAAGTAATTGCGACTTTAAGAGACGCAGATATTAAAAGTAAAGGAGTAGGAGCAAGTTTGTCGCACAAAGACATACTAAAAGAATTACTATTCAAAATACTACATTAATAAGGACTGGTTTTGATTATTAAATGAACTACTTCACAGGAAATTTTTATATAAAAAATTAATTTTTACTTATTTTGTTGAACTCATTGATCATATAAAAGGCCCAAAATATAACGCAGATTACTACGAATATAGAAAAATATAATATTATATTATTTACGTTCATCCTTTACTAGTTTTATATAAATCATTACACCTAATAAAGTAGGAGCCCAAAGCCCGATAAAAATTCCGTGAAACTTGTCTCCAGACAGAAACAGGTATTCTGCCAGAAAAATAATAAGAACACACAATATTAACATTAAAAAATTACCGAAACCAAGTTTTTTAATAAAATTCATAGATTAATTTAATTTTAATAAAGTTAATGAATTTAACAAATTTATTAAAGATATTTTTAATAATATTAGTGTTGTGTTTTATTTTCGTTTCATTTTAACCTATACAACTTCTATACAAATAGATTTAATTTATTATATTTATGTAAATTGTGAACCAAACATTATGCAAATTATATGAAACGAATTATTTTTCTACATGTATTTCTTCTTCTTTCTCTTATAAATTTTGCGCAAGAACTCCCTCCCATTAACACTTTTTCACCCAAAGACTATAAGGCAGAAAACCAAAATTGGTCAATATCCCAATCAGCAAACAAGTTTATATATGTTGCCAACAACAAAGGTCTATTAGAGTTTAATGGTGCAAGTTGGCATTTATATCCAACTCCCAACAAAACAATCATGAGATCTGTAAAGGTGTTAGATGACAAAATCTACACAGGTTTTTATATGGATTTTGGGTATTGGAGTAAAAATGATTTTGGAGAGTTAGAGTATACTTCTATTGTATCGAAATTTAATATTCAAATGCTTGAAGATGAGCAGATTTGGAATATTTTAGAAATTGATGGCTGGGTGCTTTTTAAATCTCTAGAAAGAATATATCTATACAATTTAGAATCAAATAAATTTAAAATTATTGAATCTGACTTTAGACTTTATAAATTGTCCAAAGTCAATGGAATTGTTTATTTTCAAGAGGGTAATAAAGGTGTTTTTAAAATTGAAAATGGCGTTCCAAAATTAATTTCAGAGCATCAGATATTAAAAGATAATATCATTGTTGAAATGTTTGAAAAAGAGAACAAACTATATTTTTTGACTCAAAAATCAGGTTTTTTCTATTTGAATAAAAACCAACCCATTAAGTGGAAAATACCCTCTGATTCTCTTCTAAAAAATATGACTGTTTATAGTGCAAAATGCCTTAGAAATAAAGAATATGCAATAGGTACAATTTCAAATGGCTTTATTTATTTAGATAGCAACGGTAAATTTAATTATCAAATCACACAAAGTTCTGGTTTGAATAATAATACAATTCTATCTGTTTTTGAAGATATTGAAAGTAATGTGTGGTTGGGATTAGACAATGGAATTAATACTATAAATACTAGGTCACCTTTCAAAATCTACAATAAAAAAAGCGATTTTATTGGCACAATTTATACTTCAATTGTTTTTGATAATAATTTGTATTTAGGAACAAATCAGGGGTTGTTCTATAGAAAAATAGACTCAAAAGATAGTTTTAAGTTGATTAAAAACACCCAAGGACAAGTATGGAGTTTATCAATCATAGACAATCAATTATTTTGTGGTCATACTTCTGGAACTTTTTTGATTGATAAAAATAAATCAAATTTAATTTTTAATAAAGAAGGTACATGGAAATTAAAAAAAATAAATAAAAACACCATTATTCAGGGGTGTTATGATGGATTATACGTGCTTAAAAAAAAGAATAACGTCTGGAGCTTAAGAAATAAAATTGAGGGCTTTAATAATTCCAGTAAATATTTTGAAAAGGTGGGTACTAATAATTTTTTTGTAAATCATGAGTATAAAGGAGTATTTAAAATGACTCTAGATGAAGGTCTTACAAAAGTAATACATCTCAGTAAAGTCAATTCTCTAGCAAAAGGTCGTCATACCTCATTAATCTCTTATCAAGATAAAATACTATATTCTAGTAAGAATGGTATTTTCATATATGATAAAAAAAATAAAATTTTTAAAAGAGACAGTATTTATAGTCAATTAATTTCTAAAGATGATTTTATTTCAGGAGAACTTGCGTTTGATAAGTCAAACAACATTCTCTGGTCTTTTTCAAAAGAGAACATTAGGTATTTAACACCAGGAAAATTAAGTAATAAACCAATTGTAAAAAGCATCCCAATTTCTGCTTCGATTCCTAAGGCAACATTTGG
>JAQWOW010000171.1 GCA_029245665.1 Polaribacter sp.
TTCATTGTTTTGAAAGGCTTTTTTACCTGCAGCAATTGCCATTTTTTTTCGCAATTCTCTATTTTCTGCATAGGTTAAAAAAGGAACATAACTTGGGTAGTCTAGGGTAAAAACCCATCCTTTTTTTTCTTTAGATTTTGCAACTTCTCTTGCAGATTCTCTCACGCTTTCTGGTAAGCCGGCTAAGTCGTTTTCATCAGTTAAATGCATTTCAAAAGCATTCGTTTCTGCCAAGACATTTTCTCCAAATTGTAAAGACAATTTAGATAGTTTGGCATCAATTTTTCGAAGTTTTCTTTTATCAGTATCATTTAAATTAGCGCCATTTCTTGTAAATCCTTTGTATTGCTTATCTAAAAGCATGCTTTGTTCAGGAGTTAGTTGTAAAGTAGACCGAGTATCAAAGACCGATTTTACTCTTAAAAACAACTTGACATTCAACTGAATATCATTGCTAAATTCACTTAGCCAAGGAGAGATTTCTTGTGCAATTTTCTGAATTTTGTCGTTTGTTTCGGCAGCATTCAAATTAAAAAAGATACTTGTAATTCTATCTAATTTTTTTCCGGTAAAATCTAAAGCTACTGTCGTGTTTTCAAAAGTTGCTGCTTCCGCATTAAAAATAATTGTATCTATTTCTGCTTTTGCAATTTCTATTGCTTTTTTTATGGCAGGTTTGAAATCTGTATTTGAAATTTTAGAAAAAGGAGGAGTGTTGAAATCTTGTAAAAGTGGATTCATATTTTCAATGAATTGATGTCAAAATTTGTTGCTTAAAATAATTATGTATTGTTGTTAAAACTACTTTCTAATCTTTAAAGAAGCCTCTTCAACTTTTAACTTTAAACCTTCTTTATAGGTTATAATTTTATCGAGAACACAACTGTCTGAGGCGCCAATAATTTGTGCCGCTAAAATTCCAGCATTTTTTGCACCATCTAGAGCTACAGTTGCAACCGGAACACCTCCTGGCATTTGTAAAATTGATAAAACCGAATCCCAACCGTCAATCGAATTTCTACTTTTTACAGGAACTCCTATTATTGGTAAAGGACTCATAGAGGCAACCATTCCTGGTAAATGCGCAGCGCCACCAGCGCCTGCAATGATGACTTTAATACCTCTTTTATGAGCATTTTTCGAATAGTCGACTAATTTTTCAGGAGTTCTATGAGCAGAAACAATATCTACTTCTATTTGAATGTCAAAACTTTCTAAAATCTCAATTGCTTCTTGCATTATTGGAAGATCAGAATCACTTCCCATTATTATTCCTACCATAATTTATCATTGTCTTCCTGCAGCAACAGGAACTTATTTAATTTAAAATTTATTTTGAAATTACTCGAATCGTTTCCTTCACTTTTTGTGCAATTTCTCTCGCTTTATTAATATCAGAATTTACAATAGTAACATGTCCCATCTTTCTAAAAGGACGTGTTTCTTTTTTTCCATATATATGTGGAGTAACACCATTAATTTTTAAAATTTCAGCTATATTGTGATAAACTACAGCCCCAGAAAACCCTTCTTCACCAACTAAATTCACCATAATTCCCGCAACTTTACTTTCGGTATTTCCTAAAGGAAGATTTAAAATACTTCTTAAATGTTGCTCAAATTGATTTGTGTAACTCGCCTCAATAGAATAATGACCAGAATTATGTGGTCTTGGAGCAACCTCATTTACTAGTATTTTATCGTCTATTGTTTGAAACATTTCAACGGCTAGCAAACCTACAAAATCTAATTCGTTAACTACTTTTAAAGCAACTTCTCTCGCTTTTTCTGCAACTTTACAGTCTATTCTTGCAGGGCAAAGTACATATTCTACTTGGTTGGCTTCCGGGTGAAACTCCATTTCAACAACTGGGTATGTTTTCGTTTCACCGTCTTTATTTCTAGCAACAATTACCGCCAGTTCATTTTTAAAAGGAATCAACTCTTCAGTAATGCATTCAACATTTGGTAAACTAGCTAAATCGTCTAAATTTCTTACAATTTTCACCCCATTTCCATCGTAACCAAAACGTGCCGCTTTCCACACAAAAGGAAACGCTATACTATTATTTTCGTATGAATGAATCAATTCCTCTAAATAGGCATAATGAGAAAAGGGAGCTGTAGAAATATTATTATCTACATAAAAGTGTTTTTGTCTCGCTTTACTCTGAATTATTCGTAAATCTTTTGGTTTCGGATAAATTGTGACACCTTCGTCTTCTAATTTATCCAATGCATCAAGATTTACATTTTCAATTTCAATGGTTAGGATGTCTACTTTTTTTCCGAACTGATAAACGGCATTGAAATCTAATAAATCTCCAACAACAAATTCATTACAAATTTCAGCACAGGGCGCATTTTTATTATTTTCTAGAATTGAAGTATGAATATCAAATTTTTGAGTTTCTGCCAAAAGCATTCTTCCTAGTTGACCACCTCCAAGAATCCCAAGTTTAAAGTCTGAAGAAAAATAATTTTTCACGTATCTATAGTTGTGTTTCGACAAAAATAAGCAACTTAAATTATCTATGCTATTAAAAATTTGTGATTCGAAGTACTGTTCCGTTTTTTATAACTCTATATTCTATAGCCGGACAATTATAACCCTCTGTTTGTGGAGCACCTCCTATGCCTTTTCCAAC
>JAQWOW010000185.1 GCA_029245665.1 Polaribacter sp.
TTTAAAGAAAGATAAAAACGTTGCTGTTTTACAATCTAAACGTTGGAACGAGATTCTTGGAAACATGATTTTAGAAGGTGAAAGCAAAGGCTTGAGTGAAGAATTCGTTTTAAAAATGTTTAAGGCAATTCACCAAGAATCGATCAATCATCAAGAAAAGATTATCAACGCATAATTTTTGGGCGTTACCACAAGGGTCAGGCTTTCGTTACTCGCTTTTTCATTTTAAAAATAAAAAGAGCTCAAACAAGTTACTCAATCCTTAACGCAAGAGCAACCCCAAAAAGAAGTACTTTTAAATTACCAATAGAATATTCAGCTCCTTCAAACTTTGATAGCTTGAAGGAGTTTTTCGTTCAGTTACCTGCATGTGATTTTTTTAAAATAGAAAATCCTTACAACCCACATTCTCCTTTTTATTTAAAATTCTGCATCTTTGTACCAATGACAGGAATCGTATATAAATCTACAGGAAGTTGGTATCAAGTAAAATCTGAAGAAGGTGAGTTTCATCAATGTAGAATGAAAGGTAAATTTAGAATTAAAGATATCAAAAGTACCAATCCAGTGGCGGTTGGAGACAAGGTAATCTTCGATTTAGAAAAAAAAGGAGATGAAGAAACCGGTGTCATCAAAAAGATTTTAGACAGAGAAAATTTTATCGTTAGAAAATCTGTAAACCTCTCTAAACAAACCCATATCATAGCTGCAAACATTGATCAGGTTTTTTTATTGATAACCATTAATAATCCACCAACATTTGCTGCATTTATAGATCGTTTTTTAGTAGCTTCAAGAGCCTATAGAATAGATACAATTTTGGTTTTTAATAAGATTGATTCCTATAAAATTGAAGCGCGTGCAGCGGTTTTATACCTAAAAGATATCTACGAAGCAATTGGGTATAGATGTATAGAGGTTTCGGCAACTCAACATAAAAACCTAGATACTATTAAAGAAATAATGACAGGCAAAATATCGATGTTTGTTGGTCATTCTGGTGTTGGTAAATCTACGCTGGTAAATGCAATAGAACCTACTTTAAATCTAAAAACCAAAGAAATTTCAGATCAACACAACCAAGGAAAACATACAACAACATTTGCAGAAATGTTCGACCTAAGTTTTGATGCAAAAATTATAGATACACCCGGAATCAAAGGTTTCGGAGTAGTAGATATTGATAAATACGAATTAGGAGATTATTTCCCAGAGTTTTTTGCTTTGAAGCAAGATTGTAAATTCAATAATTGTATTCATACAAAAGAACCCAATTGTGCTGTAAAAGAAGCTTTAGAAGAAGGAGAAGTTTCTTGGTCTCGATATAAAAGTTACCTTCAAATTTTAAATGGTGAAGAAGAAACAGCGCATTTTAGAACAGATATTTGGAACGAAGAAGACAATCAATACAAAGACTAAATGAGTAAAGTATGAAAATTGTCATTCAAAGGGTCTCAAAAGCAAGCGTAACGATTCATCAGAATAAAGTTGCAGATATCCAAGAAGGATTGCTTATTCTTCTGGGTATAGCAAATGACGATACTCAACAAGATATTGATTGGTTGGTTAGAAAAGTATTGAATCTTCGAATATTTAACGATGCGCAGGATGTGATGAATAAATCACTAATCGATGTTGATGGAGACGTGCTTGTAGTGAGTCAATTTACCCT
>JAQWOW010000190.1 GCA_029245665.1 Polaribacter sp.
GAAATAAAAGCGGTTTTAGGCAATAAAATATACAGTAAAAATGACGGTGCTATTTTGGAAGCAGCAACCACAATTAATGCTACTTTGATAATGATAGGAATCTTAGGATTTATTGCCTGTTTTGCCTTCTCATTAGGTCCAGTTATGTGGGTGTTGTTGTCAGAATTATACCCTTTAAAATATAGAGGTATAGCCATTGGAATTATTGCTTTTGTAAATTCCTTAATAAGTTCTTTAGTTCAGCTAATCTTTCCGTGGGAATTGTCTACTTTAGGAAATGCACTTACCTTTTTCATCTTTGGCATGATTGCTTTACTTGGTTTTTTATTGATGATAAAAATAGTGCCAGAGACCAAAGGGAAATCATTAGAAGAATTAGAGGAAGAGCTAGTTAGGTAATCGTTCACAAAATCGATACAAGATAACAACGATTTATTGTTAAATTCTCTCTTTCATAAAAAGAAGTCTTCTTGAATTAAGTACCTTTGATTGTTGAAAGAAATTAAAACAGATAATTGGTGTTTTAATGAGTCTCTTTTGTGGTAGATTTTAACCTATGAAAAATACGTTTATTTTTATATTCTTAACCTATAGTTTAGGAATATTTTCTCAAATAGAAGACCCTTTAAAATGGGCGACATCCGTCGAAAAAACTTCAGAGACTGAGTTTGTGTTGGTTTCTACAGCTACCATTGATGATGGTTGGCATTTGTATGCACAAGAGGTGCCTGAAGACGGGCCAATAGCAACATCATTTACCTTTGAGAATGCTAAAAATGATTATTCTTTAAAAGGGAACACCACCGAACAAGAAGGGATTACTATAGACGACCCTGTTTTTGATATGAACATAAAGTTTTTTGAAAACACGGCTGTTTTTAAACAAAAAATTCAAACCAAATCTGATTTAAATTTCATCAAAGGAGTGGTGGAATTTATGGTATGTGATGATACCAAATGTCTACCTCCAACAGAAATAGAGTTGGTTTTTAATCTAAAAGAAGGAATTATTTCAAAGCAAAGTAACAGCTCATTATTGATAGATGATAAAGTTACCAATGCTCTTCTCTATGGGTTAGATGTTGCTGATCTTAAGCTTACTGACATAAAATGTAAGGATGAAGTTAGGAGTGATTCAACAAAAATACAAAAGGGAGGAAACTCTCTTTGGAACATTTTTGGCTTGGGCTTTTTAGGAGGTTTATTAGCATTATTAACCCCTTGTGTTTTTCCAATGATACCCTTAACGGTTAGTTTTTTTACTAAAAAAAATGGACAAAAAAAGGCATCTGGGATTTCCAAAGCCTTATTGTATGGGTTTTTTATTCTTTTAGTATATACGCTTTTGAGCATCCCTTTTCATTTATTGGATTCTGTAAATCCTGATATTTTGAATGAAATATCAACCAATGTTTGGCTTAACAGTATCTTTTTTATAGTCTTTCTTTTTTTTGCATTTTCTTTCTTCGGGTACTACGAATTAACACTCCCATCAAGTTGGACAAATACAACCACACAAGGCGAGAGTTCAGGAGGCTTTATAGGAATATTTTTTATGGCACTAACGCTGGCAATTGTCTCATTTTCATGTACAGGTCCAATTTTAGGATCGCTATTGGCAGGTTCTCTAACCGCAGATGGAGGTGCCTGGCAACTGACGGCTGGTATGGCAGGATTTGGCGTTTCACTGGGATTGCCGTTTGCAGTATTTGCAATGTTCCCAAACATGTTGAATGCCTTGCCGAAATCTGGAGGTTGGCTTCATACAACCAAAGTAATTTTAGGATTTTTAGAATTAGCTCTGGCATTTAAGTTTTTATCGAATGCAGATTTAGTGGCACATTGGAATCTTTTAAAAATTGAGCCATTTTTACTCCTATGGATCCTTATTTTTGCAGGGCTGGCATTGTATTTATTTGGTAAAATTAAGTTTCCACATGATTCCCCAATTAAAAGAGTCTCATTTCCTAGAGTGGTAGGTGGTGTTTTGGTTACTTGTTTTGTGGTCTATTTAGTTTCTGGTTTTCAAGTAAACAAACAGACAAAGACTTTTACACCTTTAACAATTTTAAGTGGCCTAGCTCCACCAGTTGGTTATAGTTTTCTGTATCCGAATGACTGTCCGAATAATTTAGATTGTTTTAAGGATTTAAAAACTGGAATTGAATTTGCCAAAAAAGAACAAAAACCAATATTGCTAGATTTTACTGGGTACGCCTGTGTAAACTGTAGAAAAATGGAAGAACATATTTGGCCAAATTTAAATATTGATACTTATTTGAGAAACGATTTTGTTTTGATATCTCTTTATGTAGACGACAAGAAAGAATTGCCCAAAAATGAGCAAATTCTCGTGAATCGTTTGAAAGGAGGAACCAGAAAGTTGAAAAATTATGGACATAAATGGGCGAATTATCAAACACAATTTTTTCAAACAAATTCTCAGCCATATTATGTTTTACTCAATTCTGACGGGACAAAAATCTTAAATCAAGCCGTTGGATATACCCCAAATGAAAATGAGTATGCACAATTTTTAGAATGTGGATTGGAGGTTTTTACAAGTTCTCAAAAAGAGTAATTTTAAATCCTTATTTTTGAGAGATAAAAAGAAGCTTCAAGAGAGATGGTCTTAGCAAACGGAAATAAAGGAAAGTCAGATTTAGAAAAGTATTTTCATCAATTTAGAACCCATATTGTCGGTGTAAATCAAACATTTCAATCTCCTTATGGAGAACAAAAATTGATGTATTTAGATTGGACAGCAAGCGGACGTTTATACGCTCCTATTGAAGATAAATTGCGATATCAATTTGGACCTTTTGTTGCAAATACCCATACAGAAACAACTACTTCTGGAGCTGCTATGACATTGGCCTATCATGAAGCAAGAAAAATCATCAAACGTCATGTTAATGCAAACTCGAATGATGTTTTAATCAACTCAGGCTCAGGAATGACAGGAGTCGTGAATAAATTTCAACGAATTCTAGGATTAAAAGTTTCTGAAAACTTAAAGAAGCATACCACCATACCAGACGATCTAAGACCCATTGTTTTTGTAAGTCATATGGAACACCATTCTAATCATACATCATGGTTAGAAACCATTGCAGATGTAGTAGTTGTGCCTAGTAATACTCAGGGTTTGTTATGCTTGAAAGAATTTGAAAAGTGCATACAGAAGCATCAACATAGAAAAATAAAAATGGTGTCTATTACCTCATGTTCAAATGTTACAGGGATCAAAAACCCATATCATAAAGTCGCAAAATTAATTCATAGGTATCATGGATTGTGCTTTGTAGATTTTGCATGTTGTGCACCTTATGTTGCTATAAATATGCACCCAGAAAATAAAGATGAATCTTTAGATGCTATTTTCTTTTCACCTCATAAATTTTTGGGAGGTCCGGGAAGTTCCGGAGTATTAGTCTTTAATAAAAGTCTATACAAAAATACGGTTCCGGATAACCCAGGTGGAGGCACAGTAAGTTATACAAATCCCTGGGGACAGCATGACTATTTTGACGATGTAGAGACAAGAGAAGATGGCGGTACTCCTAGTTTTTTACAAACGATTAGAGTTGCACTTTCAATTCAGTTGAAAGAAAAAATGGGTGTTAAAAACATTAAAAATAGAGAGGAAGAAATCAATACAATTTTATTTAAGACGCTTGAAAGCCTGCCGGGAGTGAAAATTTTAGCTCCTAAACACAAAGAACGCTTGAGTATTTTTTCTTTTTATTTTGAAAACTATCACTTTAACCTGGTGGTAAAATTATTAAATGATAGATTTGGAATTCAAACAAGAGGCGGATGCTCTTGCGCAGGAACTTATGGTCATTTTTTATTAAATGTAGACCAAGAAACTTCTAATATAATCAAAGACCAAATTTCACAGGGTTGTAATACTCAAAAACCGGGTTGGGTTCGTTTATCGGTTCACCCAACAATCACCTCAAAAGAATTGAAATTTATT
>JAQWOW010000200.1 GCA_029245665.1 Polaribacter sp.
GGAGAAAAATTAGTATCGGTACTGTCTGTTAACGCTAAACTTCTGTTGGCTACAAAAACCGAAGAGGCAGTATATTTTGCAGAATAGCCGGCTAAAATATTTAATTTTGGGTAATTGTAAACTAGTGTACCTATTACAGCTACTGCCAGCAAAAGGAATATCTTCTTAAAAATCTTCATCCATAAGGTTTTAGTTATGCGAAAATAAGAAAATCATATTGCCTTTTTAAAAACTTTAAAAAATCATCTGTTATCTTTGCATTATAAATTCGATTCGTATGATAGATATTGATAAAATTCGAAAAGATTTCCCAATTCTAAACAGAACGGTAAACGGCAAGCCTTTGGTGTATTTTGACAATGCCGCCACCTCACAAACACCACAAATAGTTATTGATACTATTGTGGATTATTATAGCAATTTTAATGCAAATATTCATAGAGGTGTGCATACTTTAAGCCAAGAAGCTACAGATAAATACGAAGAGGCTCGTGTAAAAATTCAACAGCATTTTAATGCAGCACATGCATATGAAGTTATTTTAACCGCAGGAACAACCCAAAGTATCAATATGGTGGCTTCCGGATTTGCATCATTATTAAAAAAAGACGATGAAATTATTGTTTCGGCTTTAGAGCATCATTCAAACATTGTTCCTTGGCAAATGTTGTGTGAGAAAACGGGGGCTGTTCTAAAGGTCATTCCAATGAACTTAGACGGTTCTTTGCAAATGGAGGTCTTTCACACTTTGGTCAATGAAAAAACAAAGGTTGTTTTCTGTAATCATGTTTCTAATGCTTTGGGAGTTGTTAACCCTATTGAAGAAATTATTGAAAAAGCGCATCAATTTGGGGCTGCTGTTTTAATAGACGGAGCTCAAGCAACCCCTCATATAAAACCAGATGTTCAAGCGTTAAATGTTGATTTTTATGTGGCCTCTGCACACAAATTATGCGGACCAACAGGGGTGGGTTTATTGTATGGAAAAAAAGAATGGCTAGAAAAACTCCCTCCTTATCAAGGTGGCGGAGAAATGATCGATACGGTTACCTTTGAAAAAACAACCTACGCTGGTTTGCCTCACAAATTCGAAGCAGGAACTCCAAATATTTGTGGAGGAATTGCTTTTGGTACTGGTTTAGATTATATGAATTCAATAGGTTTTGATACTATTGCCTCTTATGAACACGATCTATTAGAATACGGAACAGAAGAATTGTTAAAAATTAAAGGCCTAAAAATCTACGGAACGACTGCCGAAAAAACAGCGGTAATCTCTTTTAACGTTAGTGAAATTCATCCCTATGATATTGGGGTTATTTTAGACAAACTCGGTATTGCTGTTAGAACCGGGCATCACTGTGCACAACCGATTATGGATTTTTACAAAATTCCAGGAACCATAAGAGCTTCCTTTTCTTTTTACAATACCAAAGAAGAAATTGATGTATTTATTACTGCGCTTAAAAGAGCTGTTTCAATGCTCTCATAAAAATATAAAGGGGTTTATAAATAAAAAAAGGTTGAGCTAAGCTCAACCTTTTTTTTATAATCATATCCGTGTGTTTCCTTTTAAAAAAGAAAACACAAACTGCTTAATTATTTATCGTCCAAGATAGGTAATACTGAGAACCTATTGCACCTACACCAGGAGCACTCAAATACTCTTGCCCTGTAAGATTAGCCCCACCTAGTTTGAATACAGATTTCCATGCTGGAACACTGTA
>JAQWOW010000218.1 GCA_029245665.1 Polaribacter sp.
TGGGAAGCTTTTTGGGTATAATATTAGATCAGTTTCAGAGTTAAATAGTAAAATGAAAGATGATGTTCTTGTCCTTTTTTATGAATATTATGCAGCTTTTAAAGATAAAAACAAGAATAAAGCAGATAGAAAAGAAGTAGGGTTATGAACAAAAAACATTCCTATATAGGTGTTTCTTTTATTATACTTTTGTTTGGGATCTATGTTGTTAGAAATATAGACAGAAGGGTACATCAAAATGACCTTGTTCAAGACGATAGGTTGCATAAAGTTGAGAATAAAACAGGGAGTATGAACAACTTATTTAAATTTAATAAGGTTCCAGTATTTGAGTTTACAAATCAAAATAATATTCAAATTACAACGAGAGACTTTAAAGATAAAGTATATGTGGTTGAATTTTTCTTTACAACTTGCCCAACTATTTGCCCTATCATGAATAGCAAGATGCTTGCCCTTCAAAATGAGTTTATCGAAAATTCAAATTTTGGAATTGCATCAATATCAATAACTCCAGAATTTGACACCCCCAAAGTTCTTAAAGAATACGCGGACAGACAAGGCGCAAAACATAAAAACTGGCATTTTTTAACAGGAAAGTCTGAAGAGATTGTTTATGATTTGTCAAACAAAGGATTTAAATTGTATGCGGGAAAAGGGGATGAAAATCACGGTGGTTTTGAACATTCTGGCTTGTTTGCTTTGATTGATAAGGATGGGTATATTAGATCTAGGATGGATGCCTTTGGAAATCCAATTATGTACTATAGAGCTATTGAAGAACAAGGTTTTTCTGATCAAATAAAAGAATTAAAAGAAGACATTAAAATTTTATTAAATGAGTAATTTAGCGAAAGAAAAACAATACAAAAAAATAATTACGGCTTTATCAGTTATAATTCCATTGGCAGTAGCAGGGTTATTTGGGGTGAATCTCCAAAAATTAGGGTTTGATATACAGCCATTAACGTTCTTGCCACCAATTTATGCCACGGTAAATGGTTTAACTGCGATTGTTTTATTAGCAGCAGTTGTCGCAATAAAAAAAGGAAATAAAAAATTACACCAACAGTTAAATACTTTTGCAATTGCCTGTTCATTAGTTTTTCTATTGCTTTATATTGCATATCATATGACCTCTGATTCTACAAAATTTGGAGGCGAAGGTTTTATAAAATACATCTACTATTTTATTTTATTTACTCATATTATTTTATCCATAGTGGTAATTCCGTTCGTGCTAACTACCTATATGAGAGCGAGCTTAGGCAATTTTACAGAGCATAAAAAAATTGCAAAAATTACATTTCCTTTATGGTTATATGTAGCAGTTACAGGTGTAGTAGTATATTTAATGATCTCACCTTATTATGTTTAAAAAAAGTATTTTAGTCTTTTTTTTGTGTGTAATTTTTACATCAAAACTTTCATTTTCACAATGTGCTATGTGCAAAGCTGTTGTTGAAAATGGAGATATTTCTATGGCAGAAGGAGTGAATAATGGAATTACGTATTTAATGGTTTTTCCTTACCTTTTAATAGGTATTTTGTTCTTCGTAATTTACAGATATAAGAAGAAAGCTTCAGGTTAATTTTTGTAAGAGTAAAACGGTGTAACATATTTTACTGCTTGTCGTCTTATTGAAACAATCACAACTTCCAGTTTTTGATTGATTCATACACTAACAAAAATAAATGTTTTGAAAACTAAACTTATATTATTTGCAGTTTTTTTAATTTCTGTAGCGACCTTTTCACAAAAAAAATGGACGCTAAAAGAATGTGTCAATCAAGCTTTAGAAAAAAATATTTCTATTCAGCAAAATAAATTAAGCCTAGAGTTAGTAAAAAAAGATGTAGAAATAGCCAAAGGTAATTTTCTACCAAATTTAAATGCTTCTACAGGTGGAAATTTAAACTTTGGATCTGGTTTTGATTATGTAACTCAGAATAGAGTTACTACTAGCATTTTTGGCGGTTCGATGGGGTTAAGTGCAGGATATACAGTATTTAATGGTTTCAGAAATACAAATACATACAAACAAGCTCAATTAGGGGTAGCTTCTGGTCTGTTAGATTTGCAAAAAATTGAAAATGACATCACTCTACAAGTTGTTAATGGGTACTTAAACATTCTGTTTGCTAAAGAAAATTTAAATTCGGCTCAAGTTCAATATCTTATCAGTAAAAAACAGATCGAAGCTGCAGAAAGTAGATTTAAGTCAGGAGTTATTGCCAAAGGTGATTTATTAAACACTCAATCTACAGTTGCTACAAATCTTCAAAGTGTTATTTTGCAAGAAAATGCTTTAGACCTAGCGCTATTAAATTTGGCACAATTATTACAAGTACCAATTGAAGACTTTGATATTATACCGATGGAAGTTGATTCTCCATCATCAGACCTATTTTATAAAAGCTCTTCTTCAGTCTACAATAAATCTATTGATAGAATGCCAGAAATTATAAGAGCTAAATTAGCGATAGAAAACGCCGCTTTAAATATAAAAATTTCCGAAAGTTATTTTCTCCCTTCTCTTTCTGCTTCAGCAGGCCTGACTACCAATTATGGTTACAATTTAAAAGCAGGCCCTGACACTCCTTTTTTTTCTCAGTTGGATGATAATTTAGGCTATGGTATTGGTTTCAATTTGAATATTCCAATCTTTAACCGATTTCAAACTAGATATGGGGTAGAAAAGTCTAAGATTACAAAAGAGATTTCTGAGACGAGATTAGAAAGTGAAAAAATACAATTAAAACAGACCATAGAAAAAGCTTTTTTAGATGTGAAATCTGCATTAAAATCGTTTGAATCAGCTAAAATTTCTCTAGAAGCGCAGAAAGAGGCTTTTAAAAATGCTCAAGAAAGATACACCTATGGAGCAATGACTTTGTTTGATTTTGACCAAGTTAGAACACGTTTTGTAAATGCACAAGGAGCAATGATTCGTTCTAAATACGATTATGTTTTTAAAACGAAAGTTTTACAATTTTATTCAGGCGATTTAGTCTTAGATTAAATAAAACAATACTGTTATTCATGAAGCCTTGTAATTTTGGAAGGTTTTCTTTTTTGGATACCTTATCTTTGTACAAAATATTAGAAGTTGGCAATTATCCTGAACATAGAAACCACTACAAAAAATTGTTCTGTAAGTCTTGCAAAAAATGGAGAAGTTATTGCAATTAAAGAATTGAATAATGGAAATTATTCTCATGCAGAAGTTTTACATCCCTTTATCTCAGATGTTTTAAAAGAAGCAACGATTAGTTTTACAGAGATTGATGCTATAGCCGTTAGCAAAGGCCCCGGTTCTTATACTGGTCTTAGAATTGGAGTTTCTGCAGCAAAAGGACTCTGTTTCGCTTTAAACAAGCCTTTAATTTCTGTAGATACTTTAACATCTCTTTCTTATTCAATTTCTATTGAAGATGGTTTAATTTTACCAATGTTAGATGCCCGAAGGATGGAGGTGTATTCAGCTATTTTTAACCCTCTAAACGAACAAATAAGAGGTATCAAAGCAGAAATTATAGACTCTACTTCTTTTGCCAACTATTTAGATAGTAAAAAAGTCTATTTTTTGGGGGATGGTGCTAAAAAATGCAAAGAGATCATTACACACAAAAATGCTTTTTTTATCCTTGATAAATTTCCATCAGCTATAGAAATGGCACAATTATCTTATATTAAATATCAAAGAAATGACATTGAAGATCTTGCATATTTTGAACCTTTTTATTTAAAAGATTTCCTTGTCATTCCTGAAAAGAAAAAGAAACCTACTTTTTAAATATTTTTGTAAAAGAACAGTATTCATATAGAATCTATTCCAACTCTATTTTATTTTAAGAATTAGTAGATTATTGTAATGCTGTTATTGAGGATGCACTCCTATTTTATAAACTGTTCATAGATTTAATTTAATATAGGAGTCCTTCAATGTTAATTTAATGTTACCAAATTGTTGCGTAATTGTAAGGATAGTTCTATATTTGTATGGTAGAGTTAACTTTAAAACGAAGAAACATGAAAAAATTACTGACACTTGTTCTTATTTGTATAGCATCAATTGGATATTCTCAAGACACAAAGCCACATTTTGAGGCAGAAGGAGAACTTGTGAAAGCGACCTATTATCATGAGAATGGATCTGTAAGTACCCAAGGGTACTTTAGTAATAAAAAATTAACAGGAGAATGGACTCGTTTTGATTTGGAAGGGAATAAAACCCAAATCGCATATTATGACAATGGTAAAAAAGTAGGAAAGTGGTTTGTTTGGAATAAAGAGTCTTTGAAAGAAATAAATTATTACAACAATACAATTGTCAGCGTAAACTTGTGGAAACACGAAGCGAAATTAGCGGCTAACAACAAATAATTACTCAAACTTAATTATATAGTCATATTTGACTAAAAACTCCAAAAAATTTAAATTCTTTGGAGTTTTTTTATGTTAATTGAAACTATA
>JAQWOW010000240.1 GCA_029245665.1 Polaribacter sp.
ATTGAAATATTTAAAAATAAAATAGTAAATATGAAATTTTTTATAGACACAGCAAATTTAAATGATATTGCAGAGGCAGAAGCTTTAGGAGTTTTAGATGGGGTAACAACAAATCCATCGTTAATGGCAAAAGAGGGTATCACTGGTGCTCAAAACATTTTAAATCATTATAAGAAGATTTGTAATATTGTAACAGGAGATGTTTCAGCAGAAGTAATTGCAACGGATTATGACGGAATGATTGAGCAAGGAGAAGAATTGGCAGCTTTACATTCTCAAATAGTTGTAAAGCTTCCAATGATTGCAGATGGTGTAAAAGCGTGTAAGTATTTTTCTGACAAAGGAATAAAGACGAATGTGACACTAGTTTTTTCTGCTGGGCAAGCATTGTTAGCAGCAAAGGCGGGAGCAACGTATGTCTCTCCTTTTCTAGGAAGGTTGGATGATATTTCTACAGATGGTTTAAACCTCATTGAAGAAATTAGAATTATTTATGACAATTATGGTTTTGAAACTCAAATTTTAGCAGCATCTGTTAGAAATACAATGCATGTTATCAACTGTGCTAAATTAGGCTCTGATGTAATGACAGGTCCTCTGTCATCAATTACAGGGTTGTTAAAACATCCTTTAACTGATAATGGTTTGGCTAAGTTTTTAGAAGATTATAAGAAAGGAAATTAATGATGACTTTAAAATATTTTACTCAGATCCTCTTAATTATATTTTCAATAACAATTTATAGTTGTGATAAAGAAACTGAAGATTCTTCACCAGAAGTAATAGATACAATAACTCCCTCATTAAAAACACAAACTATTTTTATTTCACAAACTATAGAGGGTGAGATTGAATCAAGAGCTGTCATTATTCAAACACCAGCAGTTATTGATTTCAATAAAAATTATCCTTTAGTTTTTGCTTTTCACGGAAGAGGTGGTTCGAATGCTAGTTGGGTTAATAAATTAAGTAGTTATACAAACAGTGGAGAATTTGTAGGAATCTATCCTCAAGGCTTTTTGGAATCATGGAATTTGGGTACAGAGCCTTCAAAAGCAGACGATGTAGCTTTTGTTAACTTGATTATAGAAGAATTAAAAAAGTATGATAATTTAGACTTTGATAGAATGTATGCAATAGGAACTTCTAATGGTTCTGGTATGGTGAACAAATTAGGAATAGAAACGACTCATTTTAAAGCAATTGCTCCGATTGTTTCACAATTAATGCAAAGCAGTCCATTGTTGCCAACTACACAGCCCATATCTGTGTATCAAATCAATGGAGCAGCAGATACTACAATTCCTATTGAAGGCGGACCCAAATTAGGTCATGTGTTTTTAGATGCTAGTGACAGTGCGGCATTGTGGGCCAATCATTTTGATTGTAATCAAAATCCAGAAATACAGACTTTAGGAGAAGACACGCTTTACATTTACCAACAATGTACTAATGATAAAGAAATAAGATATCTTAGAGTAGAAAATGGAGCGCATAATTTACATTGGGGAAATCCAACATTATTAGAAGATATATGGGTTTTTTTTAAACGTTTTTAATACTTGAAAAAATCTAATAAAATTTCCTAAATGCGAGTCACTTTCAAGGTACAGGATACATAGACCTTAACCTTTTAATTAATCAGAGGTTCAAGATCTTATGTTTGAAGTGCCAATCTAATTATAGGTCGATTCTTATTATAAGTAAATTTATAAACTTCATAAAAAAAGAGGGCAAAGTTTTTTTAATTAATAGATAACAACTTTCCTTTTAATTTCTTCTCCTTCTTCTGTATATAAAGATAAGAAATAGATTCCTTTAGGGTATTTCTTTACATCTATTTTACCACTAAAAGTAGTGGTATTATATACTTTTTTTCCTAAAATAGAATACAACTCTATGTGCGCTATTTTTTTGGATGTTTTAACAAAAAGTTCCGTTTTAACAGGATTCGGATAAATTTGAATATGTTTAATATTCGTTGCTGTTTCTGTTGAGAGTAGATTTATATCCTTAACTTCAACTTCAAACTCATCAAAAAAGTAAGTTCCTTGAAATTCTCCAACTAATACTTGAAGTTGTATTGATGTCGTTTGGCTGGGAACAAAATATTCAAATTCAAAAGGAGTTTCAGCATAGGTGTTTGTTAGGTTAAATGTAGGAGAAGGAACAAAAGAATTAG
>JAQWOW010000246.1 GCA_029245665.1 Polaribacter sp.
AATACTTTCTGGTGGTATCGATGCGAATGCATTGCACAAACCAAAACGTTTCTTTGGAGCTGCAAGAAATATTGAAAATGGTGGCTCATTAACTATTATTGCAACAGCTCTTACAGAGACTGGCTCTAAAATGGATGAAGTCATCTTTGAAGAATTTAAAGGAACCGGTAATATGGAACTCCAATTAGATAGAAATATTTCGAATAGAAGAATTTACCCAGCTATTGACTTAATTAAATCTTCTACAAGACGAGATGATTTATTATTAGATGATAAAACAGTTCAAAGAATGTGGGTTTTACGAAAGTATCTTGCAGACATGAACCCTATTGAAGCTATGGAATTTATCAATGAAAGAATTAAGTTTTCTAAAAATAATGAAGAGTTTTTGATCTCTATGAATGGCTAGACATAGTCATTCTATTATTAACAAAATGTTACGAATCCTTTTTGAGAAATCAAAAAGGATTTTTTTGAAGCAAATTCCTGCTTTCTCTACTCGCTTTTTTAGGAACTAAAAAGAGCTCAAACAAACCGTTCAATCAGGGCTAAATATCACTGCCCATTGGGGAGTATGTGAAAAACTATGGATTACTATGAACTCCTTGTTTCAGGTTTTCAATCACGAAAATTATTGCATAAAAAAGTCGTTCAAAATTTGAACGACTTTTTTATAAACTTGTAAAGAATAATTAATTTCCTACATACAAATTTGCTCTGTTATCTTCTATCTCTGAAGCTTTCTTTATTGCCTCATACATCACAGTGGTTTTTCGTTTTCTAGCAGTGGAAATAGATTTCCTAGCAGCTTCATAGTTCGGCAATACAGTAGGCAACTCTTTGTTTGTTAAAACAAAAGCATACACTCCTTTATTTCCTTCTATGTTTTTATAGACTGTATTTAACGCTGAATTAAACATCGCTCCAACTACTTTTGGTTCAGATCCTGCTCCAGATAATGTTGGACTTTTTAACGTAATTCCATTTGCATTTCTAACCGTTGTATTATTTTCTTTAGAAATATCCTCTAGAGAGGCACCGTCAAACTTTTCTGCAATTAATTTTGCTTTCTTTTCATTAATTAATATTGGCCGAACTCTGTTCGTAGCTTTTGCTGCAGAGAGAAGTCCCTTTTCGGTTTTAGCAGTAACATAAGCAACCACATGACTTCCTTCTAGATCAAAACGTTTAAAGTCTCTTGGTTTTGTTTCTTTGCCAAAAGCCCAAGAAATAATTTGTCTTTGATTTCCTAAACCAGGAACGTTTTCGTCTAGAACTTTTAAACCAATTGCTGGTTTTGTTTGGTAAGAATTCTCTTTAGCGGCCTCAAAAAATGTTTTGCCTTGAGAGATCGCTAAAGCAAATTGTTCTGCTTTTTGAAATACATTATTTTCTGTAGTTTCAGAAGGAAGTATTTTTCTACCAAAAGTTGCTATCTTTAAGACTTTTTGAATATTTTTTTGTCCATCTATCTTAATTACATGATATCCAAATGGGGTTTTAACAACTCCTATATCTCTATTTTTACCCTCAAAAACAAAATCTCTAAATCCTGGAGTCATTCTAGAATAATTAAACCAATCATAAGAGCCTCCTTTTTCTGAGGACCCTTTATCTGAAGAAATAGCTTTGGCTAACTTTGCAAACTTTCTTTTATTTCTCTTTACAACGTTTAAAATACTATCCGCTAATTTTTTTGCTTCCTCCTCAGTTCTTGTAACGTCTGGAGCGACTCTTTGTGCACCAACAAAAGGAATTAAAATATGACTTGCTTTTGCAGAATCTGGCATCTTGCTGACTGCCATAATTTTTGAAATTTTAAAGAAACCTTGGTCTTTATAAGGTCCGAAAACATCTCCTTTAGATCCTTTAAAAATTGTTGAAGCTACATCCTTATTGATATTATTTTTAAATTTAAAGCTTTCGTCTATGTTTGTGTCTGAATCATTTTCACTTAAAAATTCT
>JAQWOW010000255.1 GCA_029245665.1 Polaribacter sp.
AACCTTCGCTTTCCATCCTCTTTTTGTAATAGAATAATCCGAAGTAAATTTAATTGTTAAGGCTCCACTAGGATGAGTAGAATTTATTCTTTGATTTTTATACTGACCACTATATATTTTAATAAGATTAGCTTCTTCAACATTTGGTCCATCATAAATAGATAAAAAATCATAGTTCTTTTCAGTATCAATATACTTAAAATCAAGTACTACTTTTTTTCCTTTTTTAGCAGGTTTGTATACAATTGTTTCAAAAGCATAATCTTGATAATTACCTAAACTTCCGCCTGAGTCAAAATATCTATCTTTACAAGTAAATTTAGGCTGAATAATTTTGGGACCTTTTATTTTATTGTACAGTGCTACAGATTTTGCTTTTAACACCAATTCTCCCTTAATATTAAAAGAAATATCATAGGTAAATACAGAATATAAATCTTCTAAGAGTGTTGTTCCTTGCACCCATAAATCAGGAACACTACCTAGCTGTTGAACCTGTATTTGTTTTGTTCCACTTAAATCTCCTTGGTCAATGGTTTGATTGTATTGATCGGGACCAATTACAAATCTTCCAGGCTGCCCATTTTTGTTAACTCCCATGCTATATTCAATAGTAGGCGAATTTTTTGCTCCTATTATTAATTTATTTTTCACTTCCAACATCTTTTCTGAATCTCCTTTTAAGGAAGAAGAGCCTGTATCAAAAGCAAACACAGTTTTTGAAGGATCTATTCCTGAAATTATTTCTCCACCTACTTTTACAGAATTTAACGCAGTACTCCATAAATAGGAAACGGCATAGGGATCTTTTGGGATCTCTGAATCAGAATAATTTTTTTGTTCCAAGGTAATTTTACTTTCTATGTCTACCTTTGTTTCGTCAATTTTGTCACTACCTATAACATAATTGCCTTTTTTTGTTTCTTTATCGTAGTAAAAAGATACCGTTAATTTATTTGGATCAATAGTACCACTAGTTACTAAATCTACCATAATATTACTTATTCTATAATTAGGGTCATTTGGCTTTCCTCCTGATGAGAAGGAAGGAATTGCCAAGGCGCCGTCCCAGAGAAGTTCCTTAAACTGATCCATATTGCCTCCTGATGGTGGAATAAATTTTTCAATTAGATTGATCTCCCTGGGATACGCTTTCCTTGTTGGGTCTATTTTTATCAAATCAAACCCTAAGTTAGCCATAGAATTTCCCCATGGTCCCCAATCATGTTTGGTTACAGACCTATCTATCCATTTAAAGCTTGTGCTGATAGTATCAAATTGAGTGTGGTTGTATTTTGTGCAAGCATCAACTGTGCATTGAGTAGAATTTACCCAATCATAATTTCCACCGGTATCTAAGGCCAATTTAAGAGTTTGACTACTTCCTATTTTCATATTAGAAACCCAGTTAGTTGCACCGTTATTAGTAAAGGGGAGTTTTTCTATAGAGTTTTGAATCTGTTGGTATGCAAAAGTGCTGTTTTTAGATTTTGTGAAGTAAGCTCCTTGAGAACGAACTGAAGAATAGTTGACCTTTTCACCATAAGCATGTGCAAGATTCATGGAAGATTTTATTTTGTATTCAGTACCATTGTCTATAATTTCCCCAATTAATGACATACTAAAGGAATTAACTTTACCTTTTGTTGTTGTCGCAAAAGAATGAGAAGTTCCTGAAAGTGAAAAACTATAATTATTTTTTATAATTCGTTGCTGAATATATCCTTTTAGTTTGATTAAAAATTCTTCTTTTGTATTTGGATCACGATAAAAGTATGATGCATAAATATTATTGTCTTTTATATAGATAATATTTAAACCGGGAAGGTTATTGAAATCATGCCAAGATCCTATTAAATTATCTGATGAAATATTTACAGCTGGTGGATCATACTTATTTATTAGGGGTTGAGTATCATTTGTTTTTGTAAAAAATAGTGTTTCACACCTATTTAAATAACCTACACCTTTGTTTAAAACATGGAATAATTGTAGTTTTATTTCTTTCGTGTTTTTATCTATGTATGCCTGACCGGTCATTGTTGAAATGACTTTATTTTCATTCATTAAGCTGATTGAAATTGCGGAAGTTGAAGAATCTACAGGTAATTCATTAGCCATTAAATTTAGTTTTATAGTTCTACCATTTCTATTATATTCAAATATTCCGTTTAATAATGAATTTACCTTAATTATTTTGAGGTTATCATCTGATTTCCAAGTTCCTTCCAAATTTATATCTTGTGCTTGTAGACACACAAAGCATTGAAGTATGGTAATTAGCAAAAAAGTGATTGTATTTTTCATTTGATTGTTTTTATAAATATTTCTCCCGTTGAGATTTCGTTAGCTTCAATTCTATATATACTTTGCTCTTCATTAGATTTTGTTAAAAACATGTTTATTCTATGAGAACCATCTCCTGAAGAAAACCCTGATAAAGAGATATTATAGGTAGTTTGATCTTTTGGTTTTTCTAAAGTTCCTACAAGAGACATTGCAAAAGGAAAATCAGTTTCGTTTCCTTTTTGAGGTAAATATGGACTTGCGATCCCTGTAAAAGGGATGCTTTCACCTGACGACAAGTTAAAACTTCCTAAAACTTCATAATACCTGAGTTCTTGATAACTGTTCCCTCTTGGAACTAGATTGGTAATATTTAATTTGCTGATACTACCATAACTGTTTTGGGGATCTACTTTCCATTCTCCTTTTAGCAAATTTTCATATTGTTGATCTTTCAAACTCCCTTGTCCTGATGGTTTTATCGGTACTTTACGTGGAATATACTTGCAAGAATCTCCTGAAACAGTAGTAAATGATTGTGATTGCGGGAGGTTTCCTGGATTGAATATACTCACAGCATCAAATGGTCCTGGTGCAGAAATAACATTGAGTAAATTTAGTTTCTTTTCATTAGGATAATAATTTCCTGTCATGGATGAGCTCCAATATTGCGACGGATCATCAGGTTTTGAAGCAAGTGTTCCCCAACCAATAGTAAAAGTAATAGGAAAGTATGTTTCTAAACTTGGTGCTGTTGGTGTTTTGCCTATAATCCTATAGACTCCAGAAGACCCAGTGGTGGAGGCATAGAACCCTTCAAATATACCAGTATCAGTATTGTGTTGCGTAATTAATGCGTTAGAACCAAAACTATTTTTAAAACATTTGTTGGTTAATCCTTGGGATTTGGTAATGCTATTAGTAAAAAAAAAAAGTAAAAAAAGAGAAAATAAAAATGGAGATACAATAATACGTGTTTGTTTAAAGTAAACATTTTTTTGTTTCATAATTATGGGTTTTTAAAATTAATATTTAAGGGTTAAATTGATACATTGTAAGTAGTATGATTTATCACAAATTTTTCTTTATCAGAAACAATACTTATTTCAAAATCAGTACTTAGATTTTAAGGAGTGTTTTTTAATGCATTTCACACTATTTTATGAATTATTTATTTTTTATGAATTATTGTACTGTTATTTATTTATTTCACTTTTTAAATGTATAATTATTGAATTATATGTAATATTTTTCCCTATATTTATATTTAAAATAGTATTTATAGGAATGAAATTAGGAAAGCAATGGAAAATAAATTAGACAAAGAAATAAATCAAACTTTGTTGTTGGAAAAGAAAGTATTCATGACTCTGTTAAATAGTATTATCAGCCAATTTAAATCTACTCATCTTTCCCATAAATTCAAAGACTCTCAATTATACGGGTTTGGAAATTATGATTTGAATAAGCCAAATTTAAAGCATGAATTTGAAGCTCTTTTAAAGGGGTATGTGAATGGTAAATACCTATATAATAAATATAGAGAAGCATGTTCAGGTATGCCGATAATAAAAATTAGCAGAGAATACCAATCGTTGTTTTTTAAATATTTAGACTATAAAAATATCTTTGAGTTTATTGAAAGTGATTTGTTTACGTTAGAAGAAAAAAACAAACAATTAGAATTGCTTACTAATATAGAAACGATTGATGATCATTATTATATTTGTTATTATTTTGGAGAAGATAATAAAATGATTAAAGGTCAAGTAATTTTATATAATGGATGGAAAACTATTGAAATTAAATATTTTTATAATCAAAATAATGAAGATAATATGGTTTATTCATTTAATGGTACTGTAAACCACAGTGAAGATTTTGTTCATTTTGATACGAAATACTTTGATGGATCCAAAAAGAATGAAGGTGCAAAATTTATATTTTTTATTGGAAAATCATCTCCTAATGAAAGGCAGTACTTAATTGGTACTTATTCAGGGTTTGATAAATATGATAGAGCAATTGCTGGAAAAACGATTTTAGAAAAATTTAATTCAAAGGCTGAAATTGATGCGAAAGTAATTGACCCTTTTTTTGATCCAATTATCTGTCAAGAATTAAATAAAAATAGAATTGTAGTAGAAAGTAATATTAGGAAAAATCCTTTAATGTTTTCCAAAAAAAGTCCTTATTCAGAAATTTTATTGAAATCCTATGGAAACTATTTTTTATCTTTTGAGATAGGCGAAAATGTATTTGAATTGAAAGTGAAAATTGAAAAATATCATTTCAATATAGTTAGTTTAAATAATTATATTATGGTCGAAGATGATAAAATTTCTCTCATAAATAAGGGGCAAATTTTAAATTTTGACTTTTCTATATCCGGAATGTTTCATTTACAAAAAGTATCTATTTATCTTAATATTTTTGATTTTACAAATCACAAAAGAGAATCAAGAAGCGATTTTATTGGCGTAGATATTAATAATAATATTGTTTCTGGAAAACTACTTATTAAAGATCTTGATTGATTTTACCAATTACTTGGTTTCCTTACCCTATCAAAAGAAAATATTTTACATGTAGGTGATTTTGTCTGCTTTGGGTATAAATGCAAATAGCAGATTATTTGTACGTTAAAAGTACTTCAGATTGTGATGCGTTGATTGTATTACTATCTGCTATCAAAAGAAGTCAGATTTTAATTGCAGTTTTATTGGGTGGTATTTTTTTTAAGAAAAAAAAATAAACCTAAAAAACTGATACCCCTATTGGGTATTTTATTCGATGTATTATAAATTTTATACGCATAAAAAAAGCTTCAATAAAAATTATTATTGAAGCTTTTTTTACTGATGTTTTCAGTTATGTTAGCATTCCTCCATCAACCGATAAAGTTTGACCTGTAATATACGAACTCATATCAGAGGCTAAAAACACACATGCATTTGCAATATCTATAGGTTGACCTCCTCTTTTTAAAGGGATTCCATCTCTCCAGTTTTGAACGGTTGCTTCATCTAGTTTAGTTGTCATTTCAGTTTCTATAAAACCAGGAGCAACAACATTACTTCTTATGTTTCTAGAGCCTAATTCTAATGCAACAGATTTAGAAAAACCGACAATACCCGCTTTTGAAGCCGCGTAGTTAGTTTGCCCAGCATTTCCTTTTAAACCCACAATAGAACTCATATTA
>JAQWOW010000167.1 GCA_029245665.1 Polaribacter sp.
CCTCGATCACTTGTTGTACCTCCTGTACCCCAAGGATAAGTTGCAAATTCTAAACCACCTCTTGCAGCATATTCCCACTCTGCTTCTGTTGGAAGTCTATAGTCTGGAACTGTTGTTGGATTTTTCTTACCTTTTAAATAATCATTTTTCTTTTTTGTTCTCCAATTACAAAAAGCCTTTGCTTGCCACCATGAAACACCTACTACCGGATAATCTCCATAAGAATGATGGTAAAAATAATCTTGATGCATTGGATCATTATAAGAATAGTTAAAGTCTTTAAGCCAGGCTGTTGTATCTGGATAAATGTTTAAAATTTCTGTTTTTAAAAAGTCTTTTCTATTCCCACCTTTTCTGATAGCATTGTCTTTGTCAAACCAAGAATACCTATATTTTAAAAACTCCACATTGAAGGATCTAACACCGTCAACGGCCTTGTCTCTTTGAATGAATAAAGAATCCATTACTTCAACATAATCTGCATCTGGAAAGTCTTCTTTTTTCCAAATAATCTCAGTACTCCAGTCCAAAGGTTTTATAGAATTTATTCCTTCACCTAAGTCGTAATAATTGTCGTACATGTATTTGTAATAAGGATTTGAATTTATAGTGTCAGACGCGGCAAATTTATAATCATGAATTCCACCCGACAAAGCTTCTCCGTCTGGAGAAGGTGAAGCAATTAATTTAGCAAATTCTTGTTGATTTCCTAGTCTAGTTCTAACAATAGAATCTCTTACCCAAAAAACAAATTCTTTATATTCGTTGTTTGTAATTTCTGTTTCATCCATGTAATACGCTTTCACAGAAACTGTTTTAGTCGGTGCGTTCATCGCTCCAATAATATCTTGATCTTGTTTCCCCATTGTAAAAGAACCTCCTGGGATTAGAACCATACCAAATGGTTTTTCTGAAAACCATTTTTTCTTATAATTAACACCTATTAGTTCTCCTCTATCATTAAAGCCACAACTGTAAAAAATAACTATTAAAAGGGCTAATATTACTGTTTTTTTCATGTTCTAAAATATCTATACTATAAAGTTCGTAAACCTATTATTATTTTTCATAAAAAACAATTTTATATTTGTTTTTTAGTCTTCTAAAATTTAATTTTTTCCGATTACACCAGTTTGCTCATTGCTTTGTACCATTTTTCTGGAACAATCTGGTTTGTTGCACCTATATAATCTTCATGAGTACATGGTATTAACGCATGTCTTTTGTATTTAGTATCTGATAAAATTTTTATCTCTATCCACCACCTTCCAGATTTATTACTTTTGTAAAATGTTAGTGGATCATCTTCTTCCAATAATACGGTAAACTTTTGATAGTTCTCTTTTGCTGAAAAAGGATAATCTTTAACTCTAAAACTAACTCCTTCAATAAAATACCAAATCATTTGGGAAATTAAATTTGCTGTTTGATGATGGGTATCGTATTTAGAATTGTATTCATAAATTCCAAAAGAAGATACCTTATCGCTGATACCAGCATATCTGGAAATTGCACAAATTTCATCACCATAAAATCCATTGGCGGAAGTGTTCTTATTTCCGGGGGCTTCACTTTGCCGAACAGAGCCTATATCAATAGAAACAATATCTGCATTTCTAAATACGGGTTCAATATTTTCTAATTCCTTTGCATTTCCAAGCCTACAAGTGTCAAAAAATAAATTATCTAATAATTGGATCTCTTCTTTTGAGTTGAAATAGGTTTGATAGCCAACATTACTAAAATTAAACAAATTATTTGGCTCTTGCATAATTATTTTAGTTAAATAAGACTTCGATGATAATTCATCATCTAAATTTCCTAAATCAAAGCGACTATCAACGGCAGCAATATTGACTGTTTGTTCTAGAGAGTCATAGGCCCTGTAGTTTACATATGTAATATCTTGACCTCCTCCAATAATAATTGGGATGATATTTTTCTTAAGTAAAATTGTTATTATTTCAGAAACTGCAAAATAAGTATCTGAAACAGAATTGCCTTTTAAAACATTCCCTAAATCAGCAATTTGATTCTTCCAATTACCAGGATATAACTCATATAATTTTGTTCTGATAACATGTAAATTTTCTCCACAACCATAATTATTTTCTGAATTACGATCTTCTTGAACCCCTAAAATTGCAATTTGTACATTTTCTAAGCTAGGAAAACCCTCTTTACGTGAATGAATTCTCATTGTTTTCCCCAAACACAAAGGCGACAGTAACTCTAAATGAGTTACAACCGATTCTTTTACAGGTGATATAAAATCTTGGATCATCAATTTCTTAAATATAGAGAAAATATAGTAAACTATTATTTCTTTTTGGTAGTTTTTTTAGCCGTTGTTTTCTTTTTTTTAGCTTTTTTTTTCGGTGTTTTAGCTTCTATCATTTTTACAGCTTCAGCTTTAGAGAGTTTTTCTATTATAGTTGTTTTTGGTAATTCTATCTTGATTTTTCCTTTCAAAACGTTGAATCTGCCCCATCTAGCTTTTTCAACACGAATCCCAACATCTTCCCAATTATGAATTACTTTGTCAATTTCTTTTTGTTTTTTAACTTCAATTAGCTCTACAATATCCTCGTATGAAAGTGTGTCAAAATCGTACTTTTTACTAACGTTGATAAAAATAGAATTCCACTTTATATAGGGGCCAAAACGTCCGACTCCTTTTTGAACTGGCAATTCCTCATAATGAGCAATTGGTGCATCCGCTTTTTGTTTGGCAACTATTAATTCTTGAGCTCTTGGCAAATCAACCTCCATCGGATTTTCACCTTTATCAAGAGAAACAAACATTTTTCCAAAACGAATATAAGGCCCAAAACGTCCGTTAGAAACAATTACCTCTTCCGCTTCATACATCCCTAAAGTTTTTGGTAATAAAAATAATTCTAGAGCTTCTTCTAAAGAGATGGTTCCTAAATTTTGGGAAGTATTTAAACTAGCAAATTGCTTTTCTTCGTCCTCTGGAGCCCCAATTTGAGCTATGGGACCAAATTTCCCTAAACGAACTAAAATGGTCTTTCCAGATACTGGGTGTTTCCCTAAAATACGTTCACCACTTTCTCTTGCTGCATTCTCCTTTACATCCTCTACAGTTTGATGAAATTTATTGTAAAAGCCTTTGATCATTTCTGCCCAGTTTTCTTCCCCTTCAGAAATATCATCAAAAGAAGATTCTACTTTGGCTGTAAATCCAAAATCTAAAATATTAGAGAAGTTAGCCACCAAAAAGTCATTGACAATATTTCCGATATCAGTTGGGACCAATTTGTTTTTATTAGATCCTGTTTTCTCTAACAATGATTGAATTTTAACTTGCCCTGCTGCTAAAATCATTTGTTCGTAATTTCTTTCTTCCCCCTCATTTTGTCCTTTTTCTATATACCCTCTTCTCTGAACTGTAGAAATTGTTGGCGCATAAGTAGAAGGCCTACCAATCCCTAATTCTTCTAACTGCTTTACCAAAGATGCTTCTGTAAAACGATAAGGCGGACTCGTAAATCTTTGAGTTGCATTTATAAAAATATACTCTAATTTTTCACCAGCTTTTAGAGCTGGTAGCATTCCTGCTTGCTCTTCATCTTCGTTGTCATTACCCTCTAAATACACTTTTAAGAAACCTTCAAACTTTATCATCTCACCATTTGCTGTGAAGATTTTTGAATTTTCAGAATTCTCAATTTTCATATTTGTTCTCTCTAACTGCGCATCACTCATCTGAGAAGCTAAGGTTCTTTTCCAAATTAGGTCATACAACCTGTTTTGATCATATTCTGAATCTACAGAATGCATTTTCATGTTTGTAGGTC
>JAQWOW010000265.1 GCA_029245665.1 Polaribacter sp.
AGTATTTCAGAGATTCTAGGTGTAGAAACTTTAAGAGAAACTTCTGAAGAAGATTTAGAGAAAATTATAGACAAAGTTACACCAGAAAATTACCAAAAAGCGTTGTACGTTATTCAAGAAATAGATAGAACACAAAAAGCGGCAAAAGCAATAGAAAATAATGATTTAGAAACATTGGGTGCCTTAATTTATGCATCACATAATGGATTACAACATCAATATAAAGTAAGTTGTACCGAATTAGATTTTTTGGTAGACCAAGCAAAGAAAAATAAATACGTTTTAGGAGCAAGAATGATGGGGGGTGGTTTTGGAGGTTGTACCATTAATTTAATTGCTAAAAACGAAGCAAAATCATTTGCAAAATCAGTATCAAAAACATATGAGAACAAATTTAATAATGAATGTTCTATATATTTTATAGCACTTTCTGAAGGTACACATTTAGTAAAATAATAAAAGTAATGTCAACATGAAAAATAAAAATTTACAAGATTATTCTCATAAAAGATTTAATATTTTAACCGGAGAATGGGTTTTAGTCTCTCCCCACAGAGCTAAAAGACCTTGGCAAGGTCAAAACGAAGAAATTTCAACAGAGAAAAGACCTTCTTATGATGATAGTTGTTATTTATGTCCAACAAATAAAAGAATTAATGGAGAAGTAAATCCAGATTATAAAGATGTATTTGTTTTTACAAATGATTTTGCTGCGCTTCAAAAAGACTCTCCATCATTTACCGTTAATGATGGCTTATTAATAGCAAAAAGCGAAACAGGTATTTGTAAAGTAATTTGTTTTAGTCCTGATCATTCTAAAAGTTTAGCAGATATGGGCGTTTCAGATATTCAAAAAGTAGTATTTACTTGGCAAAAAGAATATCGGACTATTGGTGAAAATGAAGAGATTAATTATGTACAGATTTTTGAAAACAAAGGGGCTGTTATGGGGTGTAGTAATCCTCATCCTCATGGACAAATTTGGAGTCAATCTTCCTTACCAAATGAAGTTTATAAAAAAGACAAACAACAACTAAAATATTTTCAATTAAAAAACAGTAGTTTATTAGGGGATTATATAAAACAAGAACAAGATTCAAAAGAAAGAATCATTTTTGAAAATGATGATTTTATTGTCATGACTCCGTTCTGGGCAGTTTGGCCTTTTGAAGTAATGATCGCTCCAAAAAAACAACAAAGAAATATTGCAGAAATGACAGAGAGTGAGACTTTCAATTTTGCAGAAGCTATTTCTGTGATTACAAAAGCATATGATAAATTGTTTCAGACTTCTTTCCCGTATTCAAGTGGAATACATCAAGCACCAACAGATGGTAAAGAGAACAAACATTGGCATTGGCATATGAGTTTTTATCCGCCTCTATTAAGAAGTGCTACCGTTAAGAAGTTTATGGTTGGATATGAAATGTTTGGCTCTCCTCAAAGAGACATTACAGCAGAAATTGCGGCTACAAAGTTAAGAGATTTAGTACTATAACCTTTTTCTTTGATAAAAAAACACCCTTAAAAAAAGATGCATAAATAGTAGCTTTTTTGAAGAAAAATAAAAACGCATTCAAAACGTGTTCTGGTAAAATTTGGTGATTACAAGAGATCTTTTAAAGATGTCGTTAAAAAATTTAATATCTGTATTTCACTCAGATTATGATTACAAACAATATCTTCAAAGTGATTTTTACTTCTTTTTCAATAGTAGCTGAGCCTTAAATAGGAACATTTACATCTCCTTTTAGCACCCTGTTAATTGACAAAATTTGGAGCTACTTTAAATTCAGCTTTCGTTGGATATACACTGCATTAAAGTAATCTAAAAGATACTATTTTTTCCATTTTTTCTTCCTCTTTGGTTTCCCAAAAGAGTTTAAAGGACCTGGCATTTCTTGATTCCACTTATTATATAATTCCTTCATTTGCACTACAATTTTGGGGTGTTTGGCTATAAGGTTTGTGGTTTCTGATATATCTTCTTCTAAATTATAAAGTTGTGGCTGATTAGGATACATATATTTTTTTTGATTTCTTACCGCATCTCCATTTTCCATCAAGGTATAGTTTTGATGCATCCATCCAGCATTGTTTGTCAGTTTCCATTTTCCCATTCGAATAACCCAACTATCCCGATTTAAAGCCCAAACTAAATGTTCATGATGTAGTTCCTTTTCATGATTCAAAACAGGTAATAAACTCTTCCCATCCAAGTTTTGCGGAATTTCTTCATCAGCCAAATCCAAAATCGTTGGAAAAATATCCATCGTAGAAATTATAGACTCACTATTTACCTCTCCTTGGGGGAAGGTCCCTGGCATAGACAGCAAAAACGGAATGCGAATGCCTCCCTCAGCCAACATATATTTATACCCATTAAGTGGTCTGTTATTTGCGAAGGTATTGATAGTTCCTCCGTTATCAGAAACAAAAAATACAATCGTATTTTCTCTCTGCCCTGTTTCTTCTAAAGTTTTTAAAATTTGCCAAACACCATAATCCAAAGCTAATAAATGTGACAAATAAGAACGTCTTCCGTTTTTATCGACCTCTTCAAGATGTCCCCATTTTTTATGAAAAACTTGATGTGTTTCTTTGTTTGGTTCCCAATAAGGAAATCCCCATTCCTTAGCATTTCTATCCCATTCTGTATAAGGAGCACCTACTTTTTCTGCCCAGGTTTTATCTGTAACATAGGTAGGCATATGGACTGCGTTGTAGGATACATGAAGATAAAAAGGCTTTTCTTCTTTTTTATTTTTTTTGATGTAGCTTACCGCTTCGTCTGTAAATATTTTTGTCGTAAACGCATTTTCATAGGAAACTTTTTCATAGGCTTTAGGAGTTTGATGGAGTGTTGTCGCTTTTAGCAATGGTCCTACAACTTGATTGCCTATATACTTTTTACCATTGTTCTTTTCTATAACAGCATCTAGATCTTTCTGACTCAATCTAATATAATCCCAAGTATGAAACATAAACCCTAAAAACGTTTCAAAACCGTGTTGAGAGGGATACTTTTTCGGACCTCCATTCAAGTGTGTTTTTCCAAGCTTAGACGTTTTATACCCTATTTTTAACAGTGCTTCAGGAATGGTTAATTCGTCTATTGGCAATCCGCCTTCTGCATAACTATAATTTCCCCATCGCTCTTGGTATCGACCAGTAATCAAGCCCGCTCTAGACGGACTACAAATTGAAGAAGTACTGTATGCGTTTTCAAAATAAGTTCCTGTTTTAGCTAACTTATCAAAACCAGGGGTGCTAAACTTCTTTACATCATC
>JAQWOW010000270.1 GCA_029245665.1 Polaribacter sp.
ATTGGGACCCTATTATTGTTTTGGTTTTCAAGATTAGCAAAACAATACAAAACAAAACAAATCCCTACTGGTTTTGCCAGAGTTTTAGAACCTTTGGTTTTATATGTTCGTGACGAAATAGCAAGACCAAATATTGGTGAAAAACATTACAGAAGATTTACCGGATATTTATTAACGGTGTTTTTCTTTATTTGGGTATTGAACTTAGCAGGTTTAACTCCATTAGGGTTTAATGTAACAGGACAGTTAGCAGTAACCGGTTGTCTGGCAATTTTTACCCTAGTAATTTATACAGTAAGTGGAAATAAAGACTATTGGATGCATATGATTTGGATGCCAGGTGTTCCTGCTTTGATTCGTCCGGTATTGGCAATTATAGAATTAGCAGGTGCTTTAATTATCAAACCATTTTCACTATTAGTTCGTTTGTTCGCAAACATTTCAGCAGGTCATATTGTGGTAATGAGCTTAATTGCAATTATGTTTACTCTTAAAGAATCCTTAGGGGTTGTTGGAGCAACAGGGTTGTCTTTAGTATTATCATTTTTTATAACATTAATTGAGGTTTTAGTAGCTTTTTTACAGGCATATATCTTTACAATGCTTTCAGCATTATTTATTGGTATGGCAGTAGCAGAGCCTGAACATCATTAATACAAATTTGTTTAATTTAATATAAATACAATTATTATGTACAATTTAATTGGAGCAGGATTAATCGTAATCGGAGCAGGAATTGGTTTGGGTCAAATTGGTGGTAAAGCAATGGAAGGTATTGCAAGACAACCAGAAGCAACTGGAAAAATTCAAACAGCAATGATTATTATCGCTGCATTATTAGAAGGTTTGGCATTTGGAGCTTTATTCTTAGGAAAATAATCCAAACAAAAACAAAAAATAGTGTTCTGTAACGGTTGGTTACAGAACCTATTTTTAAAATTAAACATTAAAAAATTAAACATTAACTAGTTTATAAAATGGAAACTTTATTAAACGATTTTTCACCTGGGTTATTTGTAGTTTCGTTAATCTTATTATTGGCGTTGATCGCTCTAATGGTAAAATTTGCTTGGAAACCTATTTTAAACTCTTTGGAAGAAAGAGAATCTGGTATTAAAGACGCTTTGGCATCAGCAGAAAATGCGCGCAGTGAAATGCAGAACTTACAAGCAGATAATGCAAAATTAGTAAAAGAAGCAAGAGCAGAAAGAGAAGCAATGATGAAAGAAGCAAGAGACATTGCAGACAATATAGTTGCTGAAGCTAAAGAAGAAGCTAAAGAAGTAACAACAAAATTGATTGAAAACGCACAGGATGCAATCATTCAAGAAAAACAAGCTGCTTTGGCAGAAATCAAAAAAAATGTGGCAGAATTGTCTATCGGAATTGCAGAATCAGTAATTAAAAAAGAGTTGTCTAATAAGAAAGAGCAACTAGAGTTAGTTGAAGGGATTTTAAAAGATGTTACTTTAAATTAAGTAAAAGATGAAAAACGCAAGAGCAGCAATACGGTATGCAAAAGCACTTTTAAATCTTGCCAAAGATTCTAAAGAAGAAACTGCTGTAAATGACGATATGTTATTCATAACAACTACAATTTCTGAAAATGAAGAATTTGAAGTAATGTTGAACAGTCCTATCGTTAAGTCTTCTGATAAAATAAACGTGTTAAACGCTTTATTTAAAGAAAAAGTGAATACGATTACACTTGGCTTATTTCACTTATTAAAAGACAACAAAAGAATAGCAATGCTAGCATCTATTGCAAAACAATATGCAATCATTTATGATTTTGAAAAGCATTTGCAAGTAGCTAAAGTTACAACAGCTATTCCTTTAACTAGCGAAATAGAAAAACAAATTTTAGCAAAAATTGTAACCTTAACAGGTGAAAAGGCGAGTCTAGAAAACGAAGTAAATCCAGCCATATTAGGAGGATTTATTTTGCGCGTGGGAGATGTGCAGTATGATGCAAGCATCTCTAATTATTTAAATGAATTGAAAAAGGAATTTGACAATAGTCATTACATTCCAAAAATTTAATAATACATCAAATTATAAAAGATGGCAAGTATTAAACCAGCTGAAGTATCAGCAATTTTAAAGCAACAGTTAACAAACTTTGAGGCTAAGGCAACTTTAAACGAAGTAGGAACTGTTTTACAAGTAGGAGACGGAATTGCTCGTGTTTACGGTCTTTCCAATGTTCAATATGGAGAATTAGTAGAATTCGAGAACGGATTAGAAGGGATCGTATTAAACTTAGAAGAAGACAATGCAGGTGTTGTGTTATTAGGAGCTTCTACCTCAGTTAAAGAGGGCTCTACTGTTAAACGTACTGAGCGTATTGCTTCTTTAAAAGCAGGAGAAGGAGTGGTTGGTAGAGTATTAGATACTTTAGGAAATCCTATTGATGGTAAAGGACCTATCTCAGGTAAGACTTATCAAATGCCTTTAGAACGAAGAGCTCCTGGAGTTATTTTTAGAGAACCTGTAACAGAACCACTTCAAACGGGTATCAAATCTATTGATGCAATGATTCCTGTTGGTAGAGGTCAACGTGAGTTGATTATTGGTGACCGTCAGACTGGTAAGTCTACAGTTGCTATTGATACAATCTTAAATCAAAAAGAGTTTTTCGATGCTGGTGAACCCGTATATTGTATATATGTTGCAATCGGTCAAAAAGCTTCAACAGTAGCTGCAATTGCAAACATGTTAGAAGAAAAAGGCGCTTTAGCCTATACCACAATTGTAGCTGCAAATGCATCTGATCCTGCAGCAATGCAAGTATATGCTCCTTTTGCCGGAGCTGCAATTGGAGAATATTTTAGAGATTCTGGAAGACCTGCTTTAATTATTTATGATGATTTGTCTAAACAAGCAGTTGCCTACCGAGAAATTTCTTTATTATTAAGAAGACCTCCAGGGCGTGAAGCATATCCAGGAGATGTTTTTTACTTACACTCAAGGTTGTTAGAGCGTGCTGCAAAAGTGATTAATGACGATAAAATAGCAAGTGAAATGAATGATTTACCAGATTCCTTAAAAGGAATCGTAAAAGGTGGAGGTTCTTTAACAGCATTGCCAATTATTGAAACACAAGCTGGTGACGTATCTGCATACATTCCAACAAATGTAATTTCAATTACAGATGGTCAAATTTTCTTGGATGGAGATTTGTTTAACTCCGGTGTTCGTCCAGCAATTAACGTGGGTATTTCTGTATCTCGTGTTGGTGGTAACGCACAGATTAAATCAATGAAGAAGGT
>JAQWOW010000289.1 GCA_029245665.1 Polaribacter sp.
CAGGTTTCTGTCCAGAATAAACACGCAATAAAAGGGCTGCAATTCCTTTTGTAAGGATCGCGTCGCTATCAGCAGAGAATTTAATCGTATCGTTTTCTAATTCTGAATACAACCAAACTTTAGACTGACATCCTTTAATTAAATTTTCGTCTAATTTAAACTGCTCATCAATGATTGGCAACGATTTCCCTAACTCTATTAAATATTCGTATCGATCCATCCAATCATCAAACATAGAAAACTCATCAATAATTTCTTCTTGTATTTCTTTGATAGTCATTTTTTAAACTTATTTTTGCGGTTTAAAAACCTATTTTAAAAGGTAAAAATACGATAAAAAAGCATTAAAACCGCTTGTTAAAGAGAAAGTAAACAGATTATTAATTTTGTTAATCAATAAAGTTACATATTGTTTGACCTATTAAAACTCCTTCTAATAACGAAGGTTAGAATGATATATGAGTAAATTAGTTGTAGTTGGTACGGTTGCATTTGATGCCATTGAAACTCCTTTTGGTAAAACAGATAAAATATTAGGTGGTTCTGGGACTTTTGTTGGTCTGGCAGCAAGTCAATTTGAAGTAAAAACAGGGGTTGTTTCTGTTGTTGGTGGAGATTTTCCTGCATCTTATTTAGAAATGATGAATTCCAAAGGCATAAATACTGAGGGAATCGAAATTGTAAAAGAAGGAAAAACTTTTTTCTGGAGTGGTAAATATCACAATGACATGAACTCAAGAGATACATTGATTACAGAATTAAATGTATTAGAAACCTTTGCACCGGTAGTTCCTGAAAATTTTAAAGACGCTGCAATTGTAATGTTAGGAAACTTACATCCGCAAACACAAGCATCTGTTTTAGATCAAATGACAAAAAGACCTAAGTTGGTAGTTTTAGACACAATGAACTTTTGGATGGATATTGCTTTAGACGATTTGCATTCTGTTTTAAAAAGAGTCGATGTAATTACCATTAACGATGAAGAAGCTCGTCAGTTATCTGGAGAATATTCTTTGGTAAATGCCGCTAAAAGAATTCATGAAATGGGCCCGAAATATGTAGTTATTAAAAAAGGAGAACATGGAGCCCTTCTATTTAATCATGGAAAAATGTTTTATGCCCCAGCTTTGCCATTGGCTGAAGTTTTTGACCCAACAGGTGCAGGGGATACATTTGCCGGTGGTTTTTGTGGATATTTAGCAAAAACAGAAGATCTTTCTTTTGAAAACATGAAGAATGCTATTATTTATGGTTCCAACTTAGCTTCGTTTTGTGTAGAGAAATTTGGAACAGAACGCATGCAGGAGCTATCATCAGACGATGTTAAAACTCGTTTAAATGCTTTTAAAGATTTAACGCAATTTGATATAAAAATATCTTAATTTTAATCCGCAGTTTTGTCTGCGGATTTTTATTTTAAAAAAACAAATACCAATGAGTGATGCTATTAAGCACGAATGTGGAATTGCACTAGTACGGTTAAAAAAACCTTTACAATTTTACAAAGACAAATACGGTTCTGCATTTTACGGAATTAATAAAATGTATTTGTTAATGGAAAAACAGCACAATCGTGGTCAAGATGGAGCTGGCTTTGCTAGCGTAAAGTTCAATGTAGAACCAGGAACAAGATATGTTAGCCGAATTCGTTCTAACAAATCTCAGCCAATACAAGACATTTTTGGGCAAATAAACGATCGTTTAAACGGAGTTTTGGAACAAAATCCTGACAAAAAAGAAGATGTTGCATGGCAGGAAGAAAACATGCCATACATCGGAAATTTATTTCTTGGACACGTTCGATACGGTACTTTTGGAAAAAATAGTATAGAAAGTGTGCATCCCTTTTTACGTCAAAGCAATTGGAGACACAAAAATTTAATTGTAGCTGGAAATTTTAACATGACCAATTCAAAACAAATGTTAGAAGAGCTAGTAGAATTAGGCCAGCATCCAAAGGAGTTTACTGATACGGTAACAGTGATGGAAAAAATTGGCCATTTTCTAGAAGATGAAGTGTCTAAATTATATCAAAAAGCAAAGAAAAAAGGATTTAATAAAAAAGATGCTTCTCCATTTATCGAAGAAAATTTAAGTCTTAAAAAAGTATTAAAAAGATCTTCTAAAAACTGGGATGGAGGCTACGCAATGGCTGGTTTGGTTGGACATGGAGATGCTTTTGTTTTGAGGGATCCTAATGGAATTAGACCTACTTACTTTTATGAAGATGAAGAGGTTGTTGTTGTCGCATCAGAAAGACCTGTCATTCAAACCGTTTTTAATGTAAAAATTGATGATGTTCAAGAACTAGAAAGAGGTCATGCATTGATCATTAAAAAAAATGGGAAAACATCCATAAAATTAGTAAATAAACCTAAAGAGAAATTAGCTTGTTCTTTTGAGCGTATTTATTTTTCTAGAGGAAGCGATGCCAGTATTTATGAAGAACGAAAAAATCTTGGAAAATTAGTTTTTCCCAAAGTTTTAACCTCTATAAATAGTGATATTTCAAATACTGTTTTTTCGTTCATCCCAAATACAGCAGAAACCTCTTTTTATGGGATGACTGAGGCTGCTGAGGATTTATTAAATCAACAAAAAACTGCAAAAATTTTAGCTGGAGGAAAAAGCTTGTCTGCAGAGAAAGTTACCGAAATTTTATCTGAAAGACCGCGTTTTGAAAAAATAGCTATTAAAGACGCAAAATTAAGAACCTTTATTGCTGATGATAGTAGCAGAGATGACTTAGTTGAACATGTTTATGACATTACCTATGGAGTTGTAAAACCAACAGACAATCTTGTTATTATAGACGATAGTATTGTTAGAGGAACCACTCTAAAGAAAAGTATTATTAGAATATTAGACAGGCTGAGTCCTAAAAAAATAGTCGTGGTATCTTCTGCCCCACAAATTCGTTACCCGGATTGTTACGGAATAGATATGGCTAAAATTGATGCCTTTATTGCTTTTAAAGCAGCCCTAGCCTTGTTAAAAGACACAAATCAATATCATATTGTTGATGATGTTTATAAAAAATGTAAAGAACAACAATCAAAAACGGATGTAGAAATTGTGAATCATGTAAAAGAAATATACAAGCCTTTTAGCGCTGAGGAGATCTCTGTAAAAATTGCAGAAATGTTAAAAACAAAAGACATTCAAGCACAAGTAGAAGTCATTTATCAATCTATAGAAGGCTTGCACAAAGCTTGTCCCGAAAATCATGGCGACTGGTACTTTACTGGAAACTATCCAACACCTGGAGGTCTTAGAGTTGTAAATCAATCTTTTATAAATTTTTACGAAAAAAATAGCAAAAGAGCATACTAAATCTCTCACAAAATTGAAATAACGCAGATTAAAATACATCGAAAGACGTATTTTTTTGTTTTAAATATTTATTTAATACTTCCTTTTTTATTCAGAATTTGAAGAATTTTCGCTGCTAAAATCTTTTACAACCTCCGAAATAACAGCATCAATTCTATCTTTCTTGATATCATATTTTGGACTTAAACCTTTCTTCTCTGGAAACTGTTCTATGGAAACAGTTGTGGATGGAAACGCAAAATCAACACCCAATTCTTTTGCTAATTTTACAATAGCAATGTGCAATCTGTGCTTTGATGATTGCGCTATACCCCAAGCCAAACTTTTAAAGTAAACATTTACCATAACCAACAAGGCAGAGTCTCCAAAACCTGTAAACTCAACATTAAATGAATCTGATCGGGTTTCTGGATGTGCTATTATAATTTCTCGAACTCCTTTTACAAATGCTTCAATTAATTCTGGTGGCGTATCATAACGCAAGCCTAAATTGGTATTGTAACGTCTGAACAAACGCAAGCCTTTATTATTGATAACAATTTCAGACAATTTACTATTAGGAATTTGGTATACTGATGTATCTGCAGCACGAACGCTTGTAGACCTAAAACCAACTTTTTCTACAGTCCCAACAACTTCTCCAGCCTCAATCCAATCTTGTATATGAAAAGGTTTATCAAGAAAAATCATGATCGTTCCTATTAGGTTTTTTACAGTATCCTGAGACGCCAATGCAACGGCCAAGCCTCCAATTGTTGCTCCTGCTAGCATTGTGGCTGCATCTACTCCAAATAGAATTAACAATCTAAAAACACCTATTACGATAACCAATCCAGTAAAAAAACTGTTTAATATAGGCACTAATTGGTCATCTAATTTACCATGAGATTTTTCTGCAAACTCTCCATAAATAAACATAACAACTTGAACTAATTTTAAAAATACATATATCCAAAATATAGTTTCAGCAATATTTAAACCTAAAAATATCCATGTATTAATCTCCAATCCTAATTGAAGGGATGGAGCAATTTTATCTGCAAAAGCAACACTAACTAACAAACTGATTGGGTGTGCTAGTTTTTTAAGCACTTTGTTTACTTCTAAATTTGTATTTTTTGTTATTTGATGTTGAATTCTTCTCAGGATAAAAAACACAATTCTTTTTACGATCAAAAAGATAAGATATCCTAAAGCAATCATTATTATGAAACCGATAAACTGCCATAATTCTATCCCTATAATTTTTTTATGCCCCGAAACTGGAATTATATTTTGTATTTTTTCAACATACCAGGGATACACCTCTTTGTATAAGCTTTCTATCTTCGCAACAGTCTCTGAGGAAAAATACCAATTCTCTCCTGTTTTTTCTAAATAAATATCTGGCATTCTTTGAGGAAATAAAACATATTTAAAATAGGAAGAATATCCTATAGAATCTTTATAGTTTGGGTTTGTTGAGATCTTATTAACATCAATATATAGCCCCTTGCCATCTAAAACTTGTTTAATTTTAATTGCTTTTTTAATGGCTGTAGTTTCAGAAAGTCCGAGAATTGTTTTGGCTGCTTTTTTAGGCTCATAAGAATCTGCCTGTAAAAAATACAAATGGGTATAAACTGTTGCATGCGGATTGCTCAAATCTACACGAATACTGTCTTGTGCAATGCTAAACATTGGCAGGAAAAAGAGTAACCACAGAAAATTTTTCATATTTACTTTGTTAAAATGTGTGAAACAAAAAAACAAATTTAAACTTTTTCTATTTTCTAGGTCAAATAAGTGTAACTAAATAATTTAAAAATAAAAAAATGAAGAACATAAAGATTGGGAAAAATGAAATGAATTTTTTAGTTCATTCATTAAAATGTAAAAAAAACCATTTTATTTTTACTACATATTTGCGTTAGGGATTGAAGTGACATCCTTTTTTGAGGAACGAAAAAAAGAGATAACAGAAAGCCCGACCTTGTGAAAAGGCCAACATCTACTCTTTATACCAACTGGAATAATTTACATAATTATTGGCAATTCTATGTATTTCTCCTGCGATGAGTTCTTGCGAAATATCCTTTACTTTTTTGGCTGGTACTCCCGCATAAATAGAGCCACTTGCAACGTGCGTGTTTTTAGTAACAACTGCCCCTGCTGCAATGATTGAGTTAGATTCAATAACGCAATCATCCATAATAATACTTCCCATACCTATTAAAACATTGTCTTGAATTGTACACCCATGAACCAATGCGTTATGACCTATTGAGACATTATTGCCAATATTTGTGGGTGATTTTTGATAAGTGGCATGGATCACGGCACCATCTTGAACATTGACTTTATTGCCTATTTTTATATAATGAACATCTCCCCGAATGACAGCATTAAACCAAATACTACACTCTTTTCCGAGTGAAACTTCACCAACAATAGTAGCATTATCAGCAACATAACAATCCTCTGGTATTTGTGGATATTTTCCGTTTACAGATTTAATTATTTTCATTTTGATTGATTTTTTTCTTTAGGATTCTATCCTCTAAAAACTACTTTAAAAATTTTATACAACTCCTTCTAAGACGCTAAAATTTATTTTTGAATTGTGTAACAGGTAATTAGATTTTATTTTCTGAATTTGACATAGAAGCAGTATTAATAATTTAAAACTTTCGTTGAAATAAGTGCACGTTTACATTTGCTTCTTGCTTTTATCTCACTCATACCTCTAGGTGAACTACCAAGCCTTCATTACTTCTAACATTGAATACCGTCTCATCTTCAAAAATCAAATATTGACCTTTTATACCAACTAATTTTCCTTTGTATGATGGTGTTTTTTGTAAATTTAAGCTTTTTGGTTTTTCAGGGTATTTTATTACAGGAAAATATAAATTAGTTTTAGAATTGGTATCAATGAAATATTCTTTGGCCTCTTCGGGTATAAATTCTTTCAACTTTTCTCTCCACTCTAACAGGCTAACATCATCAACATCATTCTTTAACATTTTGCGCCAATTGGTCTTATCGGCAACATGATTTTTTAGTGCAACTTCTGTTATTCCTGCCAAATAGCGGTTAGGAACTTCTACAATTTCTATTGCTTCATGTGCTCCCTGATCAATCCAACGTGTTGGAACTTGTGTTTTTCTTGTTACACCAACTTTTACATTGCTAGAATTGGCTAAATACACAATGTGTGGTTTTAGTTGAACTGCTTTTTCATAAGCTAAATCTCTGTCTTCTATTCCTAAATGTGCTTTGCTTAATTCTGGCCTCATAATCCAATCACCGGCATTGGGCGTATCAAAAAAGCAAGATTTACAAAACCCTTGTCTATATATTTGCTTTTCTGAATGGCAATTCAAACATTCATAGGAAATAAAATTGATTGTTATTTCTTTGTTTAATAACTGATTCATGTTTATAAAATCAGTGTTCATATCTAGATAATACTGAATTTCTTTCGCATTTTCAGTCAGCATTTTTTTTAAGACCCCTTGATAGTTCATAGAAATTATTTTACTATTTTTAGTTTTCGATTTAAAAGGTATCTTCGTTTTATAATCGAACTACACAAATTTACGAATTTCTATGGCGTTTCAAATTATCAATTCTATAATTTCTTGGTTTTTGAAGAAACGAAAACATCAAATTGAGTTGTTTTTAAAATATCCTGAAGATGTTCAAGACGAGTTGTTATTAAAATTGATAAAAAAAGCTAAAAACACAGAGTTTGGGAAAGAAAAAGAATTCTCATTGATCAAAAATTATAAAGATTTTTCAGCAAATGTTCCTATTCAGAAATACGAAAGTTTTGAACCCTTAATAGAAAGATGTAGAAAAGGTGAGCAAAATTTATTTTGGCCTACCGATATAAAATGGTTTGCGAAATCGAGTGGAACAACAAATGCAAAAAGTAAATTCATTCCAGTTTCTGATGATGCTCTAGAATATTGTCATTTGAAAGCAGGTAAAGACATGTTGTGTTTGTATATTAACAACAATGAAAACACGCAGCTTTTTACAGGTAAAAGTTTACGTTTAGGAGGAAGTTCTGATGTATATAAAGACAATAATTCTTATTTCGGTGACCTATCTGCAATTATCATAGAAAACATGCCTTTATGGGCAGATTTTAGTTCTGCACCAAGTCAAGAAGTGGCTTTAATGAGTGAATGGGAAACTAAAATGGAAGCCATAATTGATGAAACTATCAATGAAAATATCACCAGCTTAGTTGGCGTACCAAGTTGGATGTTGGTATTATTAAATCGGATATTGGAAAGAACCGGAAAGGAAAATATTTTGGAAGTCTGGCCAAATTTGGAAGTCTATTTTCATGGAGGTGTAAACTTCAATCCATACCGAGAACAATACAAAAGAATCATTCCAAAAAAAGACTTTCATTATTATGAAACTTATAACGCATCTGAAGGTTTTTTTGCGATTCAAGATAGAAACAATTCTAAAGAACTTTTGTTAATGCTAGATTATGGAATTTTCTATGAGTTTATTCCTATGTCAGATTACAAAGGAGAAAACTCGAAAGCAATCTCAATTGCTAAGGTGAAAAAAAACATAGATTATGCTTTAATGATTACTACAAATGGAGGTTTGTGGCGGTATTTAATTGGAGACACCATAAGATTTACTTCTTTGCATCCTTATCGCATAAAAATAACAGGGAGAACAAAGCACTATATTAATGTTTTTGGGGAAGAATTAAACATCGAGAATGTAGAAGACGCATTAAAACTTACTTGTGAGAAGACCAAAGCACTAATAAAAGAATATACGGTTGGTCCAATTTTTATGAAAGGAAAAGAAAAAGGCGGGCACGAGTGGGTTATTGAATTTGAAGAGGAACCTAAAAGCTTGTCTTATTTTACAGAAATATTAGACAATTCTTTAAAAGCGATCAACTCTGATTATGAAGCAAAACGTTATAAAAATATGACCTTAATGCCCCCTAAAATTCACAAAGCAAAAAAAGGGCTTTTTTATGAGTGGTTAAAGAATAAAAATAAATTAGGTGGCCAAAATAAAGTTCCAAGGTTATCTAATTTAAGAGATTTTATTGAGGAACTTTTAGAGCTTTAAAACTATACTTTTCGCGCTACAACATAATCAATCATAGTTAATAAAGAGTTTTTATACGCAGACTCAGGGTAGTTTTCTAAAATGGTCACCGCTTTTTTCTTGTAGTCATTCATTTTAGAGATAGTATACTCAATTCCACCACTTTTTTTAACAAAAGTAATTACTTCTTTTACACGTTTTTTATCTCTATTGTGTTTTTTAATCGAGTTTATTAGCCAAGACTTTTCTTTAGAAGAACAAGTATTTAAAGTGTAAATTAAAGGCAAAGTCATTTTTTTTTCTTTGATATCTATTCCTGTAGGTTTTCCAATTTGTCCGTCATAATAATCAAACAAATCATCTTTGATTTGAAAGGCAATACCAATGTATTCTCCAAATTTTCGCATTTGCCGCACTGTATCTTTATTTGCGCCCACTGAAGCAGCACCAATGCCACAACAAGCAGCAATTAAAGTGGCTGTTTTTTGTCGAATAATATCAAAATAAACATCCTCTGTAATATCTAATTTTCTTGCCTTTTCTATCTGAAGTAATTCGCCTTCGCTCATTTCTCGAACTGCGATAGAAATTAGTTTTAGCAAATCAAAATCTTCGTTATCTATTGATAACAAAAGGCCTTTAGACAATAAAAAATCTCCAACTAGAACTGCAATTTTATTTTTCCAAAGAGCGTTTACAGAGAAAAACCCTCTTCTTCTATTACTGTCATCTACAACATCATCATGAACTAAAGTTGCTGTATGAATTAATTCAACAACAGAAGCTCCTCTATAAGTTCGTTCATCAAAACCACCATCAGAAACCATTTTTGCAACCAAGAAAACAAACATTGGTCGCATTTGCTTTCCTTTTCTCCTCACTATATAATAGGTAATTCTGTTTAAAAGCGGAACTTTAGACAACATAGAATCTTTGAACTTCTCTTCAAAGAGTTCCATTTCTAATAATATGGGTTGTTTTATTTGCTCTACTAAATTCATTTAAATTGAACTTATTTGAATTTTAAATATTAAAATTAAGAAATAATTTTTTAGGATTTATTGGCCAATTGTCCGCAAGCGGCATCAATATCTTTCCCTCTACTTCTTCTTACGTTTGTCGTAATATCATTCATTTCTAAATTAGAAATATAATTATTTATTGAAGAGGAACTTGCTTGTTGAAATGCTCCGTTATCAATAGGGTTGTACTCTATTAAATTCACTTTACAAGGAACTGCTTTACAAAAATTTACCAATGCTTTTATATCTTTTTTCCTATCATTAATTCCGTCCCAAACAATATATTCATATGTAATTGCTCGTTTCGTTTGTTCATACCAATATTCTAAAGATTCTCTCAAATCTTTTAATGGGAAAGTAGCATTAAATGGCATTATTGAAGTTCTAACTTCATCAATTGCTGAATGTAAAGACACAGCTAAATTAAATTTAACGTCTTCATCAGCCATCATTTTTATCATTTTTGGCACTCCAGATGTAGACACTGTTATTCTTTTTGATGACATTCCTAAACCTTCAGGAGATGTTATCATTTCTATAGATTTGATAACATTTTTATAGTTCATTAGGGGTTCTCCCATTCCCATAAAAACAATATTTGTTAATTTATGATTAAAATAGAACCTACTTTGCTTGTCAATGACAACAACTTGATCGTAAATTTCATCAGGATTTAAATTACGCATCCTTTTTAACCGAGAAGTTGCACAGAATTTGCAATCTAAACTACACCCAACTTGACTAGAAACACAAGCTGTTGTTCTTTTCTCAGTGGGTATTAAGACAGATTCAACAATTAAACCATCGTGTAATCTTATGCCGTTTTTTATCGTTCCATCATTACTTTTTTGCATAGAATCAACCTTAATATGATTGATTACAAAATTTGATTTTAACATTTCTCTAGTTTCTTTAGAAATGTTAGTCATGGCCTCAAAAGTATGCAACGACTTACTCCAAAGCCATTCATAAACTTGATTTCCACGAAAGGCTTTATCGCCATTTTCAACAAAAAAATCACGTAATTGTTCTTTCGTTAATGCTCTTATGTCTTTCTTTTTTACTTCCATGTGCTACAAAAATACAAAACCTCACAAGAAACTTGCGAGGTTTGTAATATATCTATATACCAGAGTTATATAATTAACATTGCATCTCCATAAGTAGAGAATCTATATTTTTCTTTTATGGCTACTTTATAATTTAAATAACAAAAAATAGTTAAAACCAGCAAGCTATTAAATAGGTAAATTGTCCAAATAGGTATAAAAAGAAGCATTTGAGGAAATAAAATATGGAAGACAAGACAATGTATTCCAAAAGCTATTAGGGCAAAGATGATTAGTTTAATAGTAAACCCTTTAATTTCTTTATTCACTTCTTATGATCTTCTTTGTTTGAAAAGTCTGTCACTTGTTTTATTACAAAAAACAAAGCAATTCCTATAGAGACTAAACTGCATATTATGGTAAATATCGAATATTTATTTGGATAATATTCATCTAATTTAACTCCTCCAAAAGATCCAAGTCCAATAATAGTTGCCATTTGAAAAGCAATGCCAGAGAACCTAGTGTATGTATTAATTTTGCTGTTCTTGTTCTGTTTTTGGATTTTGGTTTCTTTGTGTTCTGTCAAAAGGGTGGTTTTGAGTTTTTATGTTTTCTTTTTTCTCTTCTGAAGAAGATAATTTATTTGCTAAATTAGAACTATTCCCCGCTTTCATCAAACAAGTTGCATTAAATGTAGCTCC
>JAQWOW010000293.1 GCA_029245665.1 Polaribacter sp.
GATGTGAAAATATTACTTGGAAAAATATCAACGAGGGCCTGTAATGGACCTGCATCATTTTGCGCTGAAGCTTTTGTCAACTTATCTACAACACCAGATGATGTTTCATATTTAGATTTGATTTTTTCAATGGTATCTGAAGACATCCCAACACCTGGTTTCACTATATTGACAATACCTAATCCTATAATAATAGCAACCAATGTAGTTATCATATAAATAACCATAGTCCTTAATCCCATTTTTTTGATTTTTGAAATGTCTTTTAAATCAGAAATTCCTTTTATTAAAGAGGCTAGAATTAAAGGCACAGCAATTAATTTCAATAAATTAATGAATATTGTTCCAAATGGTTTTATCCAATCTATAACAATCTCTTTACCTCCCTCAATAGAATTCATAATAAAACCAAAAATGATTCCTACAACCATTCCTATTAAAATCTTCCAGTGCAGTGCTATTTGTTTCATTAAAAAGTTTAAGATTTTAGTATACCCTGCAAGTTAAAAAAAAATTATAACTAACGAGACTTTATTTTATATTCTCAATAAATATGGATATTAATTATTGAAACACTAAAAAAAATTATTAAATAGAAATTCTGAAAAAATTAAAAAAGTTTAGTAATTAGTTAAATAAAAATCTTAATTAAATAAGTATTAGTTTATGGAAGTATAATACTTTAGAGTTTTTAATAGTCCTTTTATCAATTTTATAAATCCTGTTTTTTATAACAAGATTTATAGATGTCTTCATAAATAGGAAGAATATTGTCTAATGAAAATCTTTTAGTGTGTTCCTTTGCGTTCTGCTTAAACATTTCTAATGTTTCCTGATTTTTTAAAATAGAAATTGCATTATTTGCCATTTCGGTCACGTCCCCTAAATCGCTTAAATACCCTGTTTTACCATGAATATTTACTTCAGGTAACCCCCCTGTATTTGTTGAAATTACGGGAGTTCTTGCCGCCATCGCTTCCAATGCTGCTAATCCAAAACTCTCGGTTTGAGATGGTAGTAAAAAAATATCTGAATAGCATAAAATTTTGGTGACTTCTGAACTGTTTCCTAAGAAAAGTACATCGTTAGAAATTTTCAATTTATTGACTAGGTTTTCAGCTTTTGATCTTTCAGGTCCTTCTCCTATTAATAGCAATTTTGAAGGAATTTCTTTGTGAACTTCATAAAAGACTTTGATCACATCTTCTACCCTTTTTACAGGTCTAAAATTACTGACGTGGGTTAAAATTCGTTCATCAGGTTTTGCTATTGCAGCTCTATTGCATTTTTGCTGATGTGCTTTGTCATATTTTTGTGTGTCAATAAAATTATATATAACCTGAATGTTATTTTTAATTATGAAAAGTCTGTTGGTTGTCTTTTTTAAATCATTTGAAACCGCAGTAACAACATCAGAATTGTTAATACTAAATTCTACCGCTGTTTTGTATGTTGGATGGCTTCCTACAAGGGTAATATCTGTTCCATGTAATGTAGTTACTACTTTTACAGAAATCCCTTTTTCTATCAACATTTGTTTTGCCATATATGCTGCATATGCATGAGGTATAGCGTAATGAACATGTAAAACATCTAATTGATATTTTTCTACCACTTCTACTATTTTGCTTGAAAGAGCAAGCTCATAAGGTTGGTATTGAAATAAAGGATATTCTTCTAAAAGTACTTGATGAAAGTGTAAATGATGAGAAATAAAATCCAATCGAACTGGTTGATTGTAAGTAATGAAATGCACCTCATGGCCTTTATCTGCTAATGCCATTCCTAATTCTGTAGCCACAACTCCGCTTCCTCCAAAAGTTGGATAGCAAACAATTCCTATTTTCATATTTAATTATTGAAAATTTAAATTAATTATATTTATTTCAATATATATGCTGTAAATATAATAGTATTCTTAGAGTTAAGTTCTAAATTTTAGAATAAAAAAACCTACAATAAATTGTAGGTTATAGTATTAGAAATACTGCAAAAAATCAGTATTAATAATCTCCTAAAGTTACAGGGTTTTGAGACAATGCATTTTCTAATTGATCATCATTCGGTGCTTTCCCGTGCCAAGCGTGTGTATGCATCATAAAATCAACACCGTTACCCATTTCAGTATGAAGTAAAATACAAACTGGTTTGCCTTTTCCTGTTTGTAATTTAGCGTCCGCTAAACCAGTTAAAATAGCATCAATATCATTTCCTTTTTTAATATTTAAAACGTTCCATCCAAAAGCTTCAAATTTTGCTTGAATACTTCCCATTGGCAATACTTCATCAGTAGAACCATCTATTTGTTTTCCGTTTAAATCAATAGTAGCTATTAAGTTATCAACTTTCTTTGCTGATGCATACATGATTGCCTCCCAATTTTGGCCCTCTTGTAGCTCTCCGTCACCATGTAAAGTATACACTAATTTATCATCTCCATTTAATTTTTTAGTTTGTGCAGCTCCTATACCAACAGACATTCCCTGCCCTAGAGAACCAGAGGCTATTCTTACGCCAGGCAAACCTTCATGAGTAGTTGGATGCCCTTGTAAACGAGAGTTTAACAATCTAAAAGTTGCTAATTCTGATACAGGAAAAAACCCACTATGCGCCAGAACACTATAAAAAACTGGAGAAATATGACCGTTTGAAAGGAAAAATAAATCCTCATTGTTTCCATCCATATCAAAATCTGAAGAATACTCCATTACTTCTTGATATAAACATGTAATAAATTCGGCACATCCTAGAGATCCCCCTGGGTGTCCGGAATTAACAGCATGAACCATGCGTAAAATATCTCTACGAACTTGTTGTGTGAAATCTTGTAATTTTAGTGTTGTTGGCATTTTGATGTTTTGATTTGTTGACAAAAGTAATTTTTTTAGTTACAATTAACAAGATTATTTATCAGCAAAAAAAAGGGTTATTAACAATTAAAAATGATAAATTTAAAATAGTCCATTTTAAATTATGGAGATCAAGTTTTTTGTTTCTTCTTTTTGGCAGCAGGAAACAAAACATTATTTAAAATTAATCGATAACCAGGAGAAGTTGGGTGTAAATCTAACTCTGTTTTTGGGTCTCCAACTCTGTGGGTGTAATCTTCAGGATCATGGCCTCCATAAAAGGTAAACATCCCTTTTCCTTTTGTTCCATGAATATATCGAGCCTCTCTATTAGTTCTGTTTTCTCCTAAAACCAATACATTTGTTTTTACTGTATTTCTGTCAAAAGAAGTTGTTTGTCCCATAAAACCTTTCACAAGAACAGTATGATTTTGAGTTAACATTGTGGGAATAGGATCCCATTTAGCAGAAAATTCTTTCAGTGAAAAATAATCAGATGTTTTAGGTATTTTTCGTTTCCGAGTCATGTCTATTGAAGAAAACTCATATGTTATTGGATTTCTAACCAATTCAAAGTCTTTGAAAGCGAATGTTTTATTGTAGTTTATTTTAGATTGGTAATTCGTTTCTGTAGCATCCCCATCGAACATCGCTTCAACGATATCAACTCCCTCTGCAGATAAAGATATGTCAAAACTATCGGTTGCAGAACACATAGCGAACATAAACCCACCTCCAATAACATAGTCTCTTATTTTTTTAGTGACGGCCAACTTCTCTTGCGAGACTTTTGAAAATCCCAATTCATTCGCTAGTTTCTCTGCGCGTAACTTTCCTTCTACATACCAGGCTGCTGTTCTGTAAGAACCATAGAAACGACCATATTGTCCTGTAAAATCTTCATGATGTAAATGAACCCATTCGTATAGTATTAGTTGATCATCCAATACTTCTTTGTCATAAATTACTTTAAAAGGAATTTCAGCATAGGTCAAAACCATTGTTACAGCGTCATCCCAAGGCATTTTATCTTTTGGTGAATATACAGCAATTTTGGGTGCTTTTTCTAAAGTTACTGATTCTTGATTAGAGGATGGAGAAGAAATCTCTTGCAGAATTATCTGTGCTTTTGCATCAGAAATAATTTGATAAGAAACACCTCTTATCTTACATTCTTTTTCAATAACTTTATTGTTCTCTATTAAAAAAGCACCTCCATCATAATTTAATAACCATTTTGATTTTAATCCTACTTCTAAACCAAAATAGACAATTCCATAGGCTTTTAAATGATTTTTCTGATTATCATAGCTCATTGGAACATAAATAAAGGAGGCCCAAATTGAGTTTGATACCATAACAAATAAAAGTACAGTTACAATTTTTCTCATTTTAGAAACAAAAAAATACAAGTACGAGGAAACAATGATGCATTTGAACAATTTAAAAAGGAACATCGTCAGAATTATCACCAAAAGCATCTTTAGGCTCTATTCTTTGATCAGGAAAAACATCTTCTGGAAAATCTCTATTCATAGAAGATTGAAACTCAGAACTAAAACCTTCTTCTAAATCAGAAAATTTTGCAAGATGACCAGTAAATTTTAAACGAATATTATCCAAACCACCATTTCTGTGTTTTGCTACAATAAATTCTCCTTGTCCTTCACATGGTGTATGTTCATCATCATCCCATTCTGTCATTCCGTAATATTCTGGTCTAAAAATAAAGGACACAATATCTGCATCTTGTTCAATAGCTCCAGATTCACGTAAATCTGATAAAAGGGGCCTTTTACTTCCTCCACGTGTTTCAACAGCACGTGATAATTGAGAAAGTGCAATTACAGGAACTGCTAATTCTTTTGCCAATGCTTTTAGGTTTCTCGAAATCATTGAGATTTCTTGTTCACGATTTCCGCCTGCTTTACCACCGGCAGTCATCAATTGAAGATAATCAATTACAATGATTTTTACACCGTGTTGAGATACCAACCTTCTCGCTTTAGCACGTAGATCAAAAATTGATAAGGAAGGAGTGTCATCAATGAAAATTGGAGCATCTGATAATTTTTTAACTTTTACGTTAAGTTGTTCCCATTCATGAGGTTCTAAATTTCCTTTTCTTAGTTTTTCGGATGTTAATCCTGTTTCAGATGAAATCATACGAGTAATCAACTGAACAGATGACATCTCTAATGAGAACACTGCAACCCCGTGATTAAAATCGATTGCCATATTTTTGGCCATTGAAATTACAAAAGCAGTTTTACCCATACCTGGACGAGCAGCAATAATGACTAGATCTGAGGGTTGCCATCCAGAAGTTAGTGCATCCAGCTTCGTAAATCCGGTTGCCAAACCAGACATTCCTTCTTGATTTCCAATTTCTTGAATTTTTTTAAGAGCTTGTTTTACAAGAGAACCAGCGTCTTCCGAACTCTTTTTTAAGTTTCCTTGTGTGACCTCAAAAAGCTTTCCTTCTGCTTCATCCAATAAATCGAAAACATCGGTGCTTTCATCATATGCATTTTCTATAATTTCGCTTGAAATTGAGATCAATCTTCGCTGAATGAATTTTTGAAGAATTATTCTTGCATGAAATTCAATATGTGCAGAAGATGCTACTTTTTGTGTAAGGCGGATAAGGAAGAAATCACCACCAACAAATTCTAATTTGCCGTTCTTTTTTAATAAATTAGATACTGTTAAAAGATCTATAGGCTCAGAATTTTGAAATAACTCATAAATTGCTGCATAAATTTCTTGGTGTTTCGAATCGTAAAAAGCATCTGAACTTAGGATGTCTATTACATCATCAATTCCTTTTTTATCAATCATCATTGCTCCTAATACAGCTTCTTCTAACTCTACTGCTTGGGGAGGTATTTTACCTTTTTCAAGACTAATGATTCTTGATTTATCTATTTTTTTAGCTGTTAAAGAGGTTGTTTTTTCCATCATAACAAATGTACTTTTTTTAGCTTGAAACTACTTTCTAATATACTACTTTAATTTGTGAACATTAAATGTAAATAAAAATGTTATTATCTTGTTAATAACCAGTCAACTTCCAAAATGAAATACTATTTTTACACAGATGAAATGGAATAAAAAACATATTTTTTTGACGCTTTTCTTACCATTTCAAATGGTATTAATGAGATTAGCGGCAAGAAACCCTGAGCTGATTGAGCATTATTATTCCAATGGAATCTATCCAATCATTTCAGTTTTTTTTAGAATCACTTTAGGGTGGATTCCTTTTTCAGTGGGTGATTTTTTATTGGCTTTTGGATTGTTTATTTTTTTTCGTTTTATATTTAGATTGATAAAAGGTGAATTAAAAAACTCAATTCCAAAAATTTTTCACTTTACCTCAATTTTATCAATTATTTATTTCTGTTTTTATCTTTTTTGGGGCTTGAATTATTATAGACTACCTCTTTCGAAAAATTTAAATTATGAACATCAAAAGTATTCTAACAAACAACTTCAAAATGTTACTGAACATATCATTAAAAAATTAAATGAATATCAATTTAAAATAACAAAAAATGATTCTTTAATTGTGGTCCCCCCCTATTCTCATAAAGAAATTTATAAAATGGCTATTTCCGGGTATGACAATTTATCTCAAATTTATCCGCAATTAAATTATCAATATCCTTCTGTAAAAAGCTCTTTAATGAGCGGAATACAATCTTATAATGGTACTTCTGGTTACCTAAATCCTTTTACAGGTGAAGCACATATAAATGATAAAATACCTAAATCGAGTTCTCCTACAACTACCTGTCATGAAATGGCACATCAAATAGGATATGCTGCTGAAAATGAAGCCAATTTTGTCGGTTTTTTGGCAGCTAATTATAATGAAAATAGTTATTTTAAATACGCAAGCTATAGAATGGCGTTTGGATATTGTTTTTCAGAAATCAAAAAACGTGATAATGATTTGTCAAAAAAACTTTTAGCAACTGTGCATTCAGGAATAATAAAAGACTTTAGAAATAGTAGTCTTTTTTGGAAATCTTACAGGAATCCTTTTGAGCCCATTATAAAAAAAGGTTACAATGCTTATTTAAAAGCAAACAAACAAGACAAAGGAGTTGCTTCTTACAATTATGTGGTTGATTTATTGATTTCATATTTTGAAACTTCAGAAACTCTTTAATTTTTTTTAATTATATGTTAAATTACTTGATTTTAACACAATTTAAATTACTTCTATTTAAATTACCAATCCAATATAAATAGAAGTAATCAAATGAAAAAACTACTCTTAATATACCTATTTTTATTCGTAATTTCTTTGCAGTCGCAAGATTACTTTCCAACTAATACAGGAGTAAAAACATCCTTTACTAATGCAGTAGCCTTTAAAAATGCTGCTATTTATATCACTCCACAAAAAATAATTAAAAAAGGAACTCTACTCATTCAAGATGACAAAGTAATTGCTGTTGGCAAAAAGGTTCGAATTCCCAGAGGTGCAAAAACAATTGATTTAAAAGGAAAAACGATCTATCCTTCTTTTATTGATCTTTATTCTAGTTTTGGTATTCCAAAACCTAAAAAATCACTTTTACAAAGAGGAGGATCAAAACCACAATATGATGCAGAAAGAAATGGATTTTATTGGAATGACCATATTCGATCAGAGACAGAAGCATCTACTTTTTTTAAATTCGATTCTAAAAAAGCAATTGATTATTTAAAAGCTGGTTTTGGTGTTGTAAATACTCATTTACAAGATGGAATTATGAGAGGAACTGGAATGCTAGTCGCTCTTAACCCCAATTCCTCTGATGCTTATAGAATTTTAGAGAATAAATCTGGACATTTTTTATCGTTTAACAAAAGTGTCTTATCCAAACAAGGGTATCCAACATCAAAAATGGGTGCAATGGCTTTATTGAGACAAACTTATATGGACGCAGACTGGTATGCATCTGGTAAAGTAAATAATAGAGATTTGTCTTTAGAAGCTCTTAATAGAAATAAAGATGCCATACAAATTTTTGAAACAGGAAGTCATTTAGATGCATTAAGAGCTGATAAAGTAGGAGATGAATTTGGAATACAATATACAATTGTTGGATCTGGTGATGAATTTGAAAGAATTAGTGATATTAAAGGAACAAATGCAAACTTTATCATTCCTATTAACTATAGAGCTGCTTATGATGTTTCTAATCCATTGTTAGCCAAAAATATTGATTTAGGTGATATGAGAAGATGGAACCAAGAGCCCTCAAACTTAAATTTACTTTCTAAAAGTGGAGTGAGGTTTGCATTAACAACTCATAAGTTGAAAAAACTGGAAAATTTTCATAAAAACCTTCAAAAAGCCATTGCATATGGTTTTGATAAAACAATTGCTTTACAATCTCTAACCTCCATTCCTGCAGAAATTATTAAAAACAATAAAATAGGAAACTTAAATGAAGGCAGTTTTGCAAACTTTATTATTACTTCTGGAGATGTTTTTGATTCTGAAACTACCATTTATGAAAATTGGGTTCAGGGTAAAAAAAATGTAATCAATTCTATGCATATTAAAAACCTTTCTGGCAGTTATAAATTGTATGTAAACAATAAAAACTATGATTTATCCATATCTGGCAAAGGAGTTAATCAAAAAGCTTCTATAAAGGAAGGCGAAAAATTAGTAAAATCTATTTTTTCTTACAAAGACAATTGGATTTCTATTACAATAAATGAAAACAATGAATATATTAGATTGCTTGGTCAAACGATCAATTCTTCCAATGTTATGAAAGGAACTGCTTATGATAGTGCAGGAAATGAATCCTTTTGGTCAGCATCAAAAATTTTTAAAAAAAATACTAAAAAGAAAGATGCTGAAAAATCTAATGCTATTGCTATTACCGTACAAAAGGTGAGCTATCCAAATTCAGGATTTGGAAATTTTTCTCAGCCAATACAAGAAACAATTTTAGTCAAAAATGCAACAGTTTGGACAAGCGAAGATGAGGGAATACTTAAAAATACCGACATCTTATTAAAAGGAGGTAAAATTACAGCAATTGGTAAAGATCTCAAAGATAATAGCGCAAAGATCATCGATGGAACAGGAAAACATTTAACTGCAGGAATTGTAGATGAACACTCACATATTGCGGCTTCTGCTATTAATGAAGGAGGTCATAACTCTACTGCTGAAGTTACAATTGAAGATGTTGTAGACCCTACAGATATTAATATTTATAGGAATTTATCTGGTGGTGTAACTTCAATTCAAATTTTACACGGTTCTGCAAATCCTATTGGAGGTCGTTCTGCAATTATAAAGCTAAAATGGGGTGAAAATGCAAAAGAAATGATTTACAAGGACACCCCGAAATTTATAAAATTTGCACTTGGTGAAAATGTAAAACAATCTCGTTCTAATTCGAGTTTTAGATTTCCACAAACAAGAATGGGAGTTGAACAACTGTATGTAGATTATTTTCAAAGAGCTAAAGAATATGACGCTTTAAAGAAAAGCGGAAAACCTTTTAGAAGAGATTTAGAACTAGAAACTTTGGCTGAGATTATAAATAAAGAACGTTTTATTTCTTGTCACTCATATGTGCAATCGGAAATTAACATGTTAATGAAAGTTGCAGACCAATTTAATTTTAGAATCAACACTTTTACTCACATTTTAGAAGGATATAAAGTTGCAGATAAAATGAAAGCACATGGTGTTGGAGCCTCTACCTTTTCTGATTGGTGGGCATACAAATACGAAGTAAACGATGCCATACCCTACAATGCTGCTATTATGGCTAAAGAAGGTGTTACTGTAGCTATTAATTCTGATGATAGAGAAATGTCAAGAAGATTAAATCAAGAAGCTGCAAAGACTATTAAATATGGCGGTATGAGTGAACTTGAAGCTTGGAAAATGATAACTATTAATCCTGCAAAATTATTACATTTAGAAGATAGAGTTGGAAGTATAAAAGTTGGCAAAGATGCAGATGTTGTTCTTTGGAGTGGTCATCCATTATCCATTTATACAAAAGTAGAAAAAACGATTATAGAAGGAAAAGTGTATTTTGATATTTCTACTGATTTAGAAAAACGCATCGCAATAAAAGCTGAAAAAAGCAAACTAATCGATATGATGTTAAAAGAAAAAATTAGAGGTGAAAAAACCCAAGTTCCAATGAAAATAAAAGATAGAAACTTTCATTGTGATACAGAAGAAATATAAAACTAAAAATCATGAAAAAAATTATATCTCGTTTGATGTTGTTCTTATTTTCAATGCATATACTGGCACAACAAACACCCGCAAACGATCAACTAGAACCTGTTTCAATTGAAGGAGCCATAGCTCATTTAGGAAATGGAAAAGTAATTCCCAATTCTTTAATTATGTTTAAAGCCGGTAAAATTATTTTTGTTGGAAGTGCCATGGCAAAAATTGCACGAATCGGCAAAGTGATTAAAGCAAATGGGAAACATGTGTATCCGGGTTTTATTGCTGCAAACACCTCACTAGGTTTGGTTGAAATTGATGCTGTAAAGGCCTCTTCAGACGAAAGAGAAACTGGGTTTATGAATCCACATATTAGAAGTTTAATAGCATACAACGCAGAGAGTAAAATCGTAGAATCTATGCGTCCAAATGGTGTTTTTATAGCACAAGTTACTCCAAGAGGAGGCACAATTTCTGGAACATCTTCAATCATGCAATTAGATGCTTGGAACTGGGAAGATGCAAGTCTCAAAATAGATGATGCAATTCATATAAATTGGCCGAGTATTTTTACCCGTGGTAGGTTTTGGCTAGGTGAAGACCCAGCATTAAAACCAGACAAAAATTACATTAAAAATATAACTAAAATTACCTCTTATTTTAAGGATGCTAAAAATTATCTAGCCGGTGATAAATTACAAAAAAACATACCATATGAGTCAACTAGAGGTTTATTTGAGGGTTCACAAAAACTCTTTATCCATGCAAATGGACAAAGAGAAATTACAGACGCCATTCATATTAGTAAGAAACTAGGAATTGATAATATTGTACTTGTTCATGGTGAAGGTGCAGATAATATTTCAGATTTATTAATCAAAAACAATATTCCTATTATTTTAGATAGACCTCATAGAAATCCAAATAGTGAAGACGATGCCTATGATTATACCTATACAATTGCAAAATCATTAACAGATAAGGGAATTATAGTAGGTATAGGTATGGAAGGGCAAATGGAAAGAATGAACACAAGAAACTTGCCATTTTATGCGGGAACATTTGCAGCACATGGTTTGGAAAAAGAAGTCGCTCTTCAATTATTGACCTCCAATACGGCAAAAATTTTAGGAATAGATCATTTAGTAGGAACTTTAGAAGTTGGTAAAAATGCTACGTTATTTATTTCTAAAGGAGATGCTCTGGATATGAGAGGAAATATACTTACGGACGCTTTCATACAAGGAAGAAAAATTAGTTTAGAAACGCATCAAACAAAACTTTGGAAACGATATTCCAATAAATATAAAACAAAATAACATCCTTTTTAGAATAGCTTATATTGTAGTTTCTCAGAAAATAAACGTTTTCAAACAAATAAAATAGAAGCACATACAAAATAAACATACTAGTACCTGCTATTTGCTTAAAATTTTGACTGGTTATTTATAGAACAAGTAAATTATTTTTTACCTGAGTGACAATACCTATATTTGCTTTGATGAAAGAAATAACCAGCATTCAAAACTCGTACATAAAAAACTTACTAAAACTACAAGAGAAAATACGAGAACGAAAAAAGCAAGGCTTATTTATTATCGAAGGGAAACGAGAAATTTCACTCGCAATTTCCTCAAATTATGAGTTTGATACAGTTTTATTTTGTCCAGAAATTATTTCAGAAAATGAAATTTTACACTTTTTTAATAAGAATATTAATAGAATAGAAATTTCTAAAAATGTATATAAAAAATTAGCTTATAGAGATTCAACAGAAGGAATTATAGCTGTAACAAAAGTAAAAGATTTTTCTTTAAAAAATATTCAATTTAAAGTTGATAACCCCTTAATTTTAGTTGCTGAAGGTGTTGAAAAACCAGGAAATATTGGTGCTCTATTAAGAACTGCTGATGCTGCAAATGTTGCTGCTGTTTTTATCGCAAACCCTAAAAGTGATTTGTACAATACAAACATCATAAGATCTAGTATCGGATGTGTTTTTACAAATAAAATAGCTGTAGGGACTTCAGAGGAAATAGTTGCTTTTTTAGAAGAAAAGAAAATTAATATTTATGCTGCAACTTTGCAAAATTCAAATCAATATTTCAAAGAAAACTACACCGAAAGTGCAGCAATTGTTGTTGGCACAGAAGCCACTGGTTTATCAGAAACCTGGAGAAATGCCGCAACCAAAAATATAAATATACCAATGCAAGGACAAATAGATTCTATGAATGTTTCTGTTGCTGCTGCAATTATTTTATTTGAAGCAACAAGACAAAGAAATTTTAAGGAATAACAAATGAATTCAACTACCCTATTTATTATCATCATTTCAATTTTAATTATCAGTTTTATTATTGATAAAGTTTTAAATACTCTTAACGAAAAATATTTTGATAAAAAAATACCTGAAGAGTTAAGAGATATTTATGATCAAAAAGAATACGAAAAATCACAAGAATATAAGAAAACAAGTGCTAATTTTTCGAAAATAACTTCATTCTTAACTACTCTTTTAACCCTAGTTTTCTTTCTTATTGATGGTTTTAAATTTTTAGATATTTATGCCAGAACTTTTACAAATAATTCGATTTTAATCGCTTTAATTTTCTTTGGAATTATTATTTTAGGTTCTACGTTTTTATCGATTCCTGTATCCTATTACAATACTTTTGTAATTGAAGAAAAATTTGGTTTTAACAAATCTTCAAAAAAAATATTTTGGATAGATAAAATTAAAGGGCTGTTTATAAGTATGATTTTAGGAGGAGGAATTTTAGCACTCGTTATTTGGTTTTATCAATTGACAGGAAGTAATTTTTGGATTTATTCGTGGGGTCTTGTTACTATTTTTTCTTTGTTTATGAACATGTTTTATGCAAAATTAATTGTTCCGATATTTAATAAGCAAAGTCCTTTAGAAGAGGGAGAATTAAAATCAGCTATAGAAATGTATGCCCAAAAAGTTGGATTTACCATCAATAATATTTTTATTATAGATGGTTCTAAGCGCTCTACAAAAGCAAATGCTTATTTCTCTGGTTTCGGTTCTCAAAAAAGAATTACCTTGTATGACACCTTGATAAATGATTTAGAAAATGATGAAATTGTTGCAGTTTTGGCACATGAGGTTGGTCATTATAAGAGAAAACATATCATTTTTAATCTGATATCTTCCGTATTACTCACTGGGTTAACACTCTATATATTATCATTATTTATCAACTCTCCTATTCTCTCAGAGGCATTAGGAGTATCTAGACCTAGTTTTCATATCGGTCTAATAGCCTTTAGTATTTTGTATTCACCAATTTCAGAATTCACTGGATTATTCATGAATTATATGTCAAGAAAATTTGAATATCAAGCAGATAATTTTGCAAAAGACACTTTTGAAGGTAAAGCTTTGGTTACTTCACTTAAAAAATTATCGAAAAATAGTTTGAGTAATTTAACGCCACATCCAGCTTTTGTTTTTGCATATTATTCACATCCAACCTTATTAAATAGGATTAAAAATTTAGAATCTTAATTTCTTGTTTCTTAACATTCTTATTGCTAATTTCACTTTGAGTTAGATTTAAATTTTAAACACACATTTGGAGTATACAGCAACTATAGAAGAAGAAAGTAAAGAAATAAAAAATCGGTACAAAGATTTACTAAAGGGAACTTATGAAGTGTTGTCTAAAACGGACAAAGAGCTAATAAGAAAAGCCTTTGATATTTCTTTAGATGCTCATTCTAAACAACGAAGAAAAACAGGTGAACCTTATATTTTTCATCCAATTGCAGTTGCAAAAATTGTAGCAAATGAGATTGGTTTAGATGCAATTTCTATTGCTTCTGCCCTATTGCATGATGTTGTAGAAGATACAGATTATACAATAGAAGATATGGAGCATCTTTTTGGTAAAACGATTGCAAAAATTGTAAAAGGTCTCACCAAAATCTCTCGATTAAACAAAGAGCAAGATGCTTCTATACAAGCTGAAAACTTTAGAAAAATGCTCTTAACTTTAAACGATGACGTAAGAGTAATTTTAATAAAGATTGCAGATAGGCTTCATAATATGCAAACAATGGATGCAATGCCTGCTAATAAACAGGTAAAAATTGCCTCAGAAACTTTATATATTTATGCACCATTAGCTCATAGATTAGGTTTGTACAATATTAAAATAGAATTAGAAGATTTAGGTTTAAAATATACTGAACCCGAATCTTATAAAGGTATTTTAAATAAGATTACAGAAAGTAAAGTAGATCAACAAAAATATTTAAAACGATTTGAAAATACGTTAAAGTCAGGTTTAGATAAAGAGAATTTTGAGTATGAAATAAAAGGTAGATTTAAATCTATTTATTCTATTCGAAAGAAGATGATTACACAAAATGTAACATTTAATGAAGTTTATGATAAGTACGCAATTAGAATTATATACGAACCTAATTCTAAAGATGATAAGTTTGATGCCTGGAAGATCTATACGATTGTTACGGATTATTTTAAACCCAACCCGTCTCGTTTAAGGGATTGGATTTCTCAGCCAAAATCTACAGGTTATGAGGCACTTCACATCACAGTTGTTGGCCCAGATTCACAATGGGTAGAAGTTCAAATCCGTTCAAATAGAATGAATGAGATTGCAGAAAAAGGCTATGCGGCTCATTTTAAATATAAACAAGCAGAAAGCAATGACGATGGTTTGGAAAGCTGGTTGAATAAATTAAAAGAAACATTAGAAACTCAGAGTCTAAATGCAGTAGATTTTGTAGAAAACTTTAAATTGAACTTATACTCTAAAGAAATTTATGTTTTTACACCCAATGGAGATTTAAAATCACTTCCCAAAGATGCAACTGCTCTAGATTTTGCTTTTTCAATACATACCGATATAGGTTTAAAATGTAGAGGAGTTAAAGTAAATGGTAAGCTAGTGCCATT
>JAQWOW010000018.1 GCA_029245665.1 Polaribacter sp.
TAGTTTTGCTAAGATAGAAAAAAGTGATTGGTTGTTCATTTTTAGTTGTTAGGGAATTATCCACAAATTATGAGAAAACTTAGAAATAACGAGTTAGGAAGAATTACAGTAGAGGAGTACAAATCGATTCAAAAAACACCCTTAATAGTTGTTCTAGACAATATTAGAAGTTTAAATAATATTGGTGCTGTTTTTAGAACATCGGATGCTTTTTTAATTGAAAAAATATACCTCTGTGGTATTTGTGCAACTCCTCCTAATAGAGATATTCATAAAACAGCTTTGGGCGCAACGGCCTCTGTGGATTGGGAATATGTGGAAGATACTTTAACTGTAGTTGAAAAACTAAAAAAAGAAAAGGTGCAAGTTTTAGCCATTGAACAAGTAGAAAATAGCACAAAATTGAATGCTTTTTTTCCTGAAAAGAATCAGAAATATGCCATTGTGATGGGCAATGAAGTAAAAGGAGTGCAAGACGAGGTTGTTGATGCTGCTGATTTGTGTATAGAAATACCTCAATTAGGCACCAAGCATTCACTAAACATATCGGTGTCTACTGGGGTTGTTTTATGGGATTTGTTTCAAAAAATAAATTCATAAGTAAGAAGCATTATTTTTATAACAGTTCTTTGGTATTTTTTAAAGGAGCTCAATCCAGGAGGTGTTTTTTCAGAACCTTAGTAGTAGTATTTAAAAACAGGAGGGTGTTTTAGCCCTGATTGAACGGTGTGTTTGAGCTCTTTGAGGAACGAAAAAGCGAGTAGTGAAAGCAGGAAAAAGCTGCTAAAATTAAATTCCTAGAATTAATCGGGCGATCATAAAGTAAATTAAAATTCCAAAAATATCATTACTTGTTGTTATAAACGGTCCGGTAGCAATTGCTGGGTCAACACCTCTTTTATTTAAAAAAAGAGGTACAAATGTTCCAATCAATCCGGCAACGATAATCACAACCACCAAAGAAATCGAAATAGCCAAAGCGGTTTGTATGTCTCCTTTAAAAATCCAGATAAAAATAAAAAGGAATACTGCCAGAATAAGACCATTTAAAGCCGCTAGGAACATTTCTTTAATTAGTCTGCTATTGATACTTCCTTTAACATCATCATTTGCCAAACCTTGTACAATAATAGCAGAAGATTGCACACCAACATTTCCTGCCATGGCTGCAATTAGTGGGGTGAAGAAAAATAAGACAAACGCATCACCTTTAAACGCTACTTCAAAGCCTTCCATTATTAAAAAAGCACCAATCCCACCAATTAAGCCTAAAAATAACCAGGGCAATCTTGCTTTTGTGAGTTCTACAATACTATCGTCAGAATCTACGTCTTGAGTTAAACCTGCGGCCAATTGGTAATCTTTATCTGCTTCTTCTTTTAAAACATCAACAATATCATCAATGGTAATTCTTCCTAATAAAACATTATTGTTGTCAACTACAGGAATTGCCTCTAAATCGTATTTTGCCATAATTTTCGCAACTTCATCATCCTCTTCATTTACATTTACAGAATCTACTTTATCGATATAAATTTCTGAAATTTTCTGTTCGTTTTTAGCAACAATTAAATCTTTTAAGGAAAGTCTTCCAACGAGTTTTTCTTCTTTGTTTACTACGTAAATAGAATGAACCCGAGTAACCTCCTTTGCTTGTGCTCTAATTTTTCTTAAGCAACCAGCAACCGTCCAAGTTTCATAGACTTTTACCAATTCTTTTGCCATTAAAGAACCTGCTGAGTCCTCTTCATAAGAAAGGAGCTCTTTAATATCTGCGGCTAATTCATCATCCTCTAGTGCAGAAATTACACGTTCTTGACGTTCTTCAGAAAGTTCCCCAATAATATCGGCAGCATCATCAGAG
>JAQWOW010000027.1 GCA_029245665.1 Polaribacter sp.
AGATTTAGAGGTTCCCTCAATTGAACCAAAACTAATCATTGACGCATCTTTTGAAGTCATGTTTGATCAGAATCCTATTGTTTCAAATAACAGTGTAAAATTGAGATTATCAGCAGATTATTTTGAAGATGTAATTCCTATCGTTACAGATGCAACAGTCTTCTTGACAAATTTATCAAATAATGAGGATATCCCTTTTTCTGATGTAAACGCAGATGGCGATTATGAACCTTCAGATCCATTTTTTCCTCTTGATGGTGTAGAATACGAATTGACAGTTATCTACAATAATGAAACATACAAAGGGAAAGCTACAAAGGTTAAAACATCAAAACTTATAACTGTAGAACAGGGAGAAAAAACCTTATTTTCTGGTGACGAAATAGAGTTAAAAATATCATTTCAAGATAACGAAGCACAGGAAAACTATTATCTTTTTAACATAGACACCTACAATTATCTTGCCATTGAAGATCGTTATTTTGATGGATCCATTTATAATTTTTCTTATTTCTATGAAGATGAAAATATTGAATTTCCCAAAAGCATTCCGATCAAATTATCTGGAATTACAAAAGAATATTTTACATATTTTAGAGTGTTAATTTCTCAAAGCGGTCAAAATGCTGGGGGACCATTTCAATCTGCACCATCTTCTTTATTAGGAAATATCACAAATACTTCCAATGAAGCAAATTTTCCGCTAGGGTACTTTCACATATCAGAAACAGATACTTTGAATTTAGAGTTGGTTGAAAAAAACTGAAATTTCACTTTAAATGAATACTTCAGAACAGAGGAAATAATGTATTTTTGAGTAATGACTTTTATAAAAACAACAGAACAAGATTCAAAATACAATCATTTAGAAAAGATGACTGTTTCCGATTTATTAATGCATATTAATAATGAAGATAAAATAGTTCCTTTGGCTGTAGAAAAAGCTTTACCACAAATTAAAGCCTTAACAGAACAAATTGTTCGTAAATTAGAAAAAAAAGGGAGACTTTTCTATATTGGTGCAGGTACAAGCGGCAGGTTAGGTATTCTAGATGCTTCTGAATGTCCACCAACTTTTGGTGTTTCTAATGAACTCGTTATTGGTATTATTGCTGGTGGAGATACTGCTATTAGAAAAGCTGTTGAATTTGCAGAAGATTCAACCAATGAGGGTTGGATTGACCTACAGAAACATCAAATTTCTAGCAAAGACATCGTAGTTGGTATTGCTGCTTCGGGAACAACTCCTTATGTAATTTCTGCCCTAGAAAAATGCAATCAAAACAAGATTATTACTGCCTGCATAACCTGTAACGAAAACAGTCCTTTATCTCACGTATCTAAGTTTCCGATTGAAGTAGTTGTTGGTCCAGAGTTTGTCTCTGGAAGCTCTAGAATGAAAGCAGGAACTGCTCAGAAATTAGTTTTAAATATGCTGTCTACTGCAACAATGATTCAATTAGGCAAAGTAAAAGGAAACAAAATGGTTGATATGCAACTTTCCAATCATAAATTAGTATATAGGGCCGAAAAAATGTTGGTCAAAGAATTAAACATTAGCCAAAAAGAGGCGAAAATTTTATTGAAACAGTTTGGAAATGTTAGAAATGCTATTAAAAACTATAAAAAATGAGTACCAATTTAAATTTATTAGCAAAGGGTTTAAAATATTTAGGCATTTTAATTTTTCTTTTTATAGCTTCACCAATAGTCCTTACAATAGGGTATAAAGCGCTCACTAAATTTGAAAATACTCCCAAAGAATACCTGTCTTATATAATTTTATTTACTGCAGGAATACTAATGATTTTCACAATTTACTTTGCTTTTAAAACTTTCAAAATGTTGTTAAAAGCATTATTTAATGATTGAATAAAAAGCCTATTCACTCTATTAACGAATTAACTTCTTATACTTTATACGTTTGGGCATCAAATCTCCACCCAATCGTTTTTTCTTATTCTCCTCATAATCAGAGAAAGAACCTTCAAAGAAATATACTTGACTATCCCCTTCAAAAGCTAAAATATGCGTACAAATTCTATCTAAAAACCATCTATCGTGAGAAATAACTACGGCGCAACCAGCAAAATTCTCCAACCCTTCTTCTAAAGCTCTTAGTGTATTGACATCTAAATCGTTTGTTGGCTCATCTAAAAGTAGAACATTTCCTTCTTCTTTTAGTGTCATTGCTAAATGCAAACGATTACGTTCTCCACCAGATAACGTTGAAACTTTTTTATTTTGCTCACTCCCAGAGAAATTAAAACGACTTAAATACGCTCTTGAATTAACTTGCTTTCCCCCCATCATAACCAAATCTTGACCATCCGAAAAATTTTCCCAAATTGTTTTATCAGGATTGATGTCTGAATGTGCTTGATCTACGTATGCAATCTTGGCAGTTTCACCGACACTAAAATTACCCTTATCAGGAGCTTCTTCTCCCATTATCATTTTAAAAATTGTAGTTTTCCCAGCACCATTTGGACCAATAATTCCAACAATACCTGCTTGTGGTAGATTAAAAACTAAATCTTCATATAATAATTTGTCATCAAAAGCTTTAGAGACTCCGCTTGCTTCAATTACATTTGTTCCCAAACGAGGACCATTAGGTATGTAAATTTCCAGTTTTTCATCAACTTGCTTTTGATCTTGACTCAATAACTTATCATAATTTTTCAAACGTGCTTTCTGTTTTGTTTGACGGCCTTTCACTCCCTGACGAACCCATTCTAATTCTCTTTCTAATGTTTTTTGGCGCTTAGAAGCAGTTTTACTTTCTTTCGCCATTCTTTGAGACTTTTGATCTAACCAGGAAGAATAATTCCCTTTCCAAGGAATTCCTTCTCCTCTATCTAATTCTAGGATCCAACCAGCAACATTATCTAAGAAATAACGATCATGAGTGACTGCAATTACCGTCCCTTTATATTGTGCTAAATGATGTTCTAACCAATGAACAGATTCTGCATCTAGGTGATTTGTTGGCTCATCTAATAATAAAATTTCTGGTTCTTGTAAAAGCAATCTACACAATGCAACACGTCTTTTTTCACCTCCAGAAAGCACGCCGATTTTTTTATCTGAGTCAGGAGTTCTCAAAGCATCCATTGCTATTTCTAGCTTGGTGTCCAATTCCCAAGCATTTGCCGCATCAATTTTATCTTGTAATTCTGCTTGTTGCGCCATCAATTTATCCATCTTATCTGCATCAGAATAAACTTCTTCTAGACCAAACATATCGTTGATTTTATTGTATTCATCAAGAATTGCAACAGTTTCTGCAACTCCTTCTTTAACAATTTCTAAAACAGTCTTCTCTGGGTCTAATTGGGGTTCTTGCTCTAAATATCCTACTTTATAACCTGGAGAAAAAGTAACATCTCCTTGAAAGTTTTTTTCTACACCTGCTATAATTTTTAATAATGTAGATTTTCCAGAACCATTTAATCCTAGAATTCCGATTTTTGCTCCATAAAAAAAGCTTAAATAAATATCCTTTAAAACTTGTTTACCAGTTGATTGATAGGTCTTAGAAACCTTATTCATCGAAAAGATAACTTTCTTATCGTCGCTCATTGTCGTCTATTTTATATTTGATTGAAAACCGCTACTGAAACTGTAGCCTTTTAAACTCTTCCTTTCAATGCATTAAAAACCCATGCAATTGCAAAAAAACCAACACCAACTGCTGCAAAACCCCATCCTGCTACTTCATTATATCTAAAAGCACCTAGAGCAATTAAACCCAATCCTACAAGTATCATTATAAATGTTGCCCATGCAAGTACTGTATTTTTATTCATTCCCATAATTCGTGATTTGATATTTTGAATCGCAAATATCGTTATTTATTTGATACTGTCAAATTATAGATTTGGTAAAAAGTCTATAAATTTAGGGGTTTCATAAGAGTTCTAAAAATACTATTTAATTTCTTCCAAGTTTACGCAATGCCACCCATTGTTTCATTTTTTCTCTAGAATCACAAGCAGGATACCCTATCACTGTTTTACCAGCCTCTACGTCACTTATAACACCTGAACCTCCACCAACTGTTGCGCCAGAATGAATTGTAACATGATCTTTTATAGAAGCGCTTCCTCCAATAATTACCCCATCTCCTAAAGTTACAGAGCCTGCCAAGCCACTATTCCCTGCTATGATACAACATTTGCCCAATACTGAGTTATGACCTATTTGTACTAAATTATCAATCTTACAACCATCACCTAAAATGGTAGCACTAAATTTTCCACGATCAATACACGAATTAGCACCTACTTCCACAGCATTGCCAATAACAACATTACCAATATGCTTTATTTTAACCAAACCTCTTCCATCGATAGAAGGTCTATAGCCAAAGCCATCTGCTCCAATGCTAACATTTGAATGAAAAATACATTGACTTCCAATTTCACTTCGTTCTCTGATAACGGTTCCAGACCAAATAATTGTCTCATTTCCAATTGAAGTATTATCAAAAATAGAGACATTCGGATAGATAACTACATTGTCACCAATTGTTACATTTTTACCCACATAGGAATTCGCGCCAATTTTACATCCATTTCCTAATTTTGCAGTTTTATTTACAACTGCTGTAGGGTGAATGTCTGAGTCAAAATAAGGAGGTTCAGGTTCAAAAGCATCCAATAGAATTGCCATTGCCAAATCCGCATTTTTAACTTTCACAAAAGCTTTTCCCTCTCCTGGTAGAATCTTTATTCCCTCATAAACAATTGCCATACTTGCGTTTGATGTTTCCCATAAACGAGTATATTTAGAATTACCTATGATCGTAACATTCCCCTTTTTTGCATTTTCAATTTGTTCTGGGGCAAATATTAAATCTTTACAATTTCCGATGAGCTCGCCTTGAACAAGTGATGTTATTTCTTCAATAGAGAATGATTTCATAAATAATATTTGTCTTGGTTAATTATTTTTTAAAATGTTCTAAATTTATATGAATAATAATTTCATAAAATTACAATTTTGCAGCCAGCCTAGCTCCCTGATCAATTGCAATTTTTGCATCTAATTCTTTCGCCAAAGCTGCTCCACCAATTACATGTACCTTTTTACCTGCATCTATTAAAGGCTGATATAATTCTTTAAAAGGCGATTGACCTGCACAAATAATAATATTGTCTACTTCTAAGATTTTTGACTCTCCATTTTGTTGATAATGCAATCCTTTATCATCAATTTTTGTATAGGAAACTCCAGCCATGAATTGAACATTTTTCTTTTTCAAAGTAGATCGGTGAATCCAACCTGTGGTTTTACCAAGCTTTGCACCAAATTTACCTTTGCTTCTTTTAAACATAAAAACCTCTCTAGATGAGGGTTCAAACTCGGGATGAATTGCTTCAATACCTGCTCTTGCCTCTAAAGATTTATCTATTCCCCATTCTTTTAACCAAACGTCAATATTTTGTGATGCAGATTCACCTTCATGAGTTAAGTATTCTGAAACATCAAAACCAATTCCTCCTGCTCCGATAACTGCTACACGTTTTCCAACGGGTTTTTTATCTTTTAAAACCTCGATATAACTCAATACTTTTTCATGATTGATGCCTTTTATTGTCAATGCTCTTGGCTTAATTCCTGTTGCTACTATTATTTCGTCAAAATTTGCATCTTTTAAATCATCTACAGAAACTCTTGTATTAAGTTTTAAGTTTACGTCATAAATTTCAATTTGTTTTTTGAAATAACGCAAGGTTTCGTAAAACTCTTCTTTTCCTGGAATTTGTTTGGCAATATTAAACTGTCCACCAATTTCTTTATCAGCATCAAACAGCGTAACAATATGACCTCTTTGGGCAGCTATTGTTGAGACTGCTAAACCAGCAGGGCCTGCACCAACTACTGCAATTTTTTTCTTTATTTCCGTTGGATTGTAATTAAATTCTGTTTCATGACAAGCTCTGGGATTCACCAAACAACTTGCCACTTTTTGTTGAAAAACATGATCTAAACAAGCTTGATTACAAGCAATACAAGTATTTATTTCATCTGCTCTTTCTTGTGCTGCTTTGTTCACCCATTCTGGATCTGCTAAAAAAGGACGTGCCATAGAAATCATGTCTGCATCTCCTTCTGACAATATTTTTTCTGCAGTCTCTGGCATGTTTATTCTGTTAGAAGTTATCAATGGAATTGAGATTTCTTCTTTCATTTTTTTGGTAACCCAGGAAAATGCACCTCTTGGAACCGATGTTGCTATTGTTGGGATTCTAGCTTCATGCCAACCTATTCCCGTATTAATTATCGTTGCACCCGCTTTTTCAATTTCTTTACCTAGCTGTACAACTTCTTTCCAAGAACTTCCTTTTTCTACTAAATCTAACATAGATAGTCTATAGATGATAATAAAATCTTCACCAACAACTTTTCTTGTTTGCTTTACCAATTCAATTGGTAAGCGCATTCTATTTTCATAGTCCCCTCCATAATTATCAGTCCTTTTATTGGTTCTTTTTACAATAAATTGATTAATTAAATACCCCTCTGAACCCATAATTTCAACACCATCATAACCAGCTAATTTGGACAATTTCGCACAGTTTACAAAGTCGCTAATTGTTCTTTTTATCCCTGATTGTGTTAACTTAAATGGTTTAAAAGGTGTTATAGGTGATTTTATTTTTGATGGCGCAACATTGAAAGGATGATATCCATAACGACCTGCATGTAAGATTTGCATGCAAATTTTACCTCCTTGTTTATGAACAGCTTCTGTTATTTTTTGATGCTCCTTTGCATGTTTCTTGCTTGACATTCTAGCTGCAAAAGGGCCTGTCCAACCTTGAATATTTGGTGAAATCCCTCCTGTTATTATCAATCCTACACCTCCTTTTGCTCTTTCTGCATAGTAGGTAGCAATTTTATCAATTCCATTTTTCTCTTCTTCTAAACCTGTATGCATAGAACCCATTAAAATTCTATTTTTTAAAGTTGTAAAACCTAAATCTAAAGGTTCAAAAATATGCTTGTATTTCATAATGCTAGAGTTAAATTTGTTATGCATGCATAATATTTAGCAATATATGTTTATTTTTTAAAAAAAACTTAAGATTAAAAAATAGATATCAACGTTAACATACATTAAATCAGAAAGTATAGCAGCTTTTTTTTTATTCTAATATAAATGGCCCATTTTTCCGTCTTGAAAATCTCGCATTGCTTCTAGAATTTCAGTTTGAGTATTCATAACAAAAGGTCCATGCTGTGAAATTTTTTCTTTTATTGGCTCTCCTGATAAAATTAAAATTACACTTTCTTTTATTGCCTCAAAAACTACCGTGCTTCCATCTTGATTAAAAGTAATCATTTGATTTTTTCCTTTCTCTAGGGTTTCAGAATTATTGACTAAAATTTCTCCTTCTAAAAGATAAATTAATGATTGATGCTTTTCCGAAATTTCAATTTCCATCTTTCCTCCTTCAGTCGCTTTTGCTGAAAAAACATTCACATCAGTTTGTGTTTTTATCAAACCTGATTCTTGTTTATGTTTACCTGCAATAATATTCAACTGGACTTTTTTATCTTCAGAAAATAATTTCGGTATTTGTTTATCTTCCAGATGTTGATAATTAGGCATCATCATTTTATCTTTCGCTGGCAAGTTTAACCACAACTGAATTCCTTCCAATTCACCCCCTTTTTTCACAAATTCTTTAGTGGGTGCTTCTGCGTGAATGATTCCATGACCTGCAGTAGTCCATTGAACTCCACCTGCTTTTACGACCATTTCATTCCCTAGAGAGTCTCTATGGAATTGTTCTCCCTTAAACAATAGTGTAATTGGTTCAAAACCTCTGTGTGGATGAGGACCTAGATCAAAAGGATTATTAAATTCGGAAATAGCATAGGGTCCGTAATGATGTAATAATATAAATGGATCTACATTTTCTATACCTAGTGTTGGTATTGGTTGACGTAATCTTATTGGTCCCATATTAACAAAAGGACTTGGTACTTTATGTTGAATTGTTTTAAGTCTATTCATATTAATTCTCTGATATTTACTTCATAAAATTAGATGTTTTTTCTATCTTATTTTATCTAAAAGAGTACTTAAAATAATTGCTTCTTCATTTGTTAAATTATCTAAAAAAGGTTCCATTTCATTGTCATCAATTGTAGATAATAAATCCAAGCCCAATTTTGTAATCTTCACAAATACGACTCTTCTATCGTGCTCACAACGCTCTCTTTCAATTAATTTTTTATCACATAATTTATCCATTAAACGAGTTGCATTTGGAGCTCTTTCTACCATTCTGTCTTTAACAATCTGAACCTTAATTTTAGCTTTTGCGCCCCTTAAAATTCTTAAGATATTATATTGTTGCGGAGAAATTCCATAAGGTTTAAAAAAATCAATTTCTTTACTATTTAACCAATTAAAAGTATATTTTATATTGATTAATGCCTTTACTTTGCTACTGCTAAACTTAGAGTTGATATCCTTAGAAATGTTTCCCATAATTATGCTCTTAATCTTAAATCTTGCATTATCTTATTAAATTCTTCTGTTGATGGTGTTAAATAGATTGCATCATCAATAAATAAAGTTGGGAATTTCAGAACGCCATTATAAAGTTTTTTGCTGTGGTCTCTTGCCTCAACATCTTTAGAAACATCTTTATATACATAGGGAACATCCGTTGAATTTAAAAAGTTTTTAAATGCAACTGTATAGGCATGTCCTTGCTTTCCGTATAAAACTATCGTCATATGTATTGATTTACAGAATTCTCAAATTTAGTTACTTTTTCTTTTAATTTGGCCAACAAATCTTCATGCACAATTTTACCCTCTTTAAAATTATCATAGAAACTTGGAAGAGAAAAAGAAATTAATTCTTTGGCCCCCATTCTAGAAAATGATTGAATTCCTGTTTCCAGGACCGTTTGTCCTCCTCTCTCTCCAGGTGAAGTTGCCATTAATAGTAGTGGTTTATCCCTAAAAAAATTCTTTTGTAGTCTGGAACTCCAGTCAAAAATATTCTTGAAAGCTACTGCATAAGATCCATTATGTTCAGCTAAAGAAAGTATGAATCCATCATAATTATCTAATAAAAATGTAAATTTTTTCACGTCCTCTGGAAATCCTTTTTTTTCTTCATCTTCACTGTAAATAGGAAGTGAAAAGTCTCTTAAATCAAGAACATCAAAGGAGGTGTTTGTTAAGTTTTCTGCAGCAAACGTAGCTAATTTTTTGTTGACAGATGAAGAACTGTTGCTACCAGCAAATGCTAATACATTTCTCATTTTAAATAACTTTTATTTGCCTGTAAAGTTACTGAATAAAATATTATTTACCAAGGAAAATAATTCCAAGGATGTATTATTTCTAATTTATGGATTTTAATCCAGCAATTTATGGATTTGAGCATACTGCAACAAAACAATCGTTCTAGTATCGATAATATTCCCATTTTCTAACATGTCAATCGCCTCTTTAAAAGGAACCTCCAAGACCTCAATATCTTCTGATTCGGAAGCCAAACCTCCTCCCATACTTACTTTCATGTCATCTGTGTATTCCCCTGTGAAAAAGTGCATTTTTTCTGTCAATACACCCGGAGAGGAATAGCCTTCATAAATCTTTTTAACTGATTTTAGTCTTATTCCAGTTTCTTCTTCTGTTTCTCTAAGAATACATTGCTCTGGATTGTCTTCATCTAAAATTCCTGCTGGGATTTCTATCAGGAATCCATCTTTTTTATCATTCAAAAAAGAGGGCATTCTAAATTGTTTCACCAAAATAACAGTCTTTTTGGTTGTATTGTACAACAAGACACCTGCTCCATGACCACGCTCATATACTTCACGCATTTGATGAACCCAGGTCTCATCTGGCATTTGATAGTCAAAATTTAGTTTGTAAAGTGTGTAATAATTGTCTGACAATAAAGTTTTTTTAATATTTTTAATTGGAGCTTTCTTCATATTTTTTTGTAGATTTCTTAAATTTTCACATCATTATTAGTATGTTCTCAAAAATAAATTATCCTTTTTAATTCATAAAAACTGTTTTAAAAAAAACAAATCTAAAAAGATTTAAAACCACATTAAAAAAAATTGGAAGTATTATTCACTTCATAAAAGATTAGCATGTTTCTTTTAAAAAATATCCATTCAAAAAAAAAGCAACTCTAACCAATGACCTATATTTATCTGTTCACCATACTAAAATTAAACCTTTGTTACAGAAAGTAGTCTTAGTTCATCAAGAAATAGTTTTATTATAATAACTATTTTTGTAATAATCTCACCTTTTAATCTATGATAAGCATATTAAAAAACACTACTTTTTATTTTCTATTGTTCTTAATAAATTTATTAACTATAATAGATATTGAAGCGCAATTAAGTAAAAAACATTTTATACCTCCACTAACTTATGCCGAAGAAGGTAATGCAAATCCTGAAAATCAATATTTTTATATCTCTACACCCAGTAAAAAAAATGTTAGTTTTACAATAAAACAAATAGGTTCAAACAATGACATTACAGGTTCAGTGTCAAGTACTGACCCTCAAGAAATACTTATAGGAAATGATGACAGTCAACTTTTTGTAGATTCTAGGGTTACAAGTATTGTTCATAATGATAAAGGATACATTATTGAAGCGAATGATGTTATTTATGTTTCCATTCGAGTTTTAGCGGGTGGAGGTGCACAAGCTGGAGCACTTGTTAGTAAAGGAAACTCCGCTTTAGGTACCACTTTTAGAGCAGGAATGTTTACCAATGAAAATCCGCAAAGTAATTATCTCAACTTTATTTCCGTAATGGCCACAGAAAATAATACACTGCTAAATTTTGATGATTTACCCGCCGGTATACTTATAAAAAACTACTCAGGAACCCTACCAATTTCAAATATCTCTTTAAACGAAGGAGAAAGTTATATTGTTGCAACAAATGCCAATGACAACATTATTAACAGAGATGCTTTAATTGGAACTCTAATTACTTCCGACAAACCTATTGTTGTTAGTACAGGTTCTGCAAATGGAAGTTTTCATAACGGTGGAGGAAGAGATTATGGAATAGACCAAATTGTTGGTATTGATAAAATTGGAGATGAGTATATTTTTGTAAAAGGTAATGGAAATAATAACTGGGAGAATGTATTAATTGTTGCGCACAAAGATGCTACAACTATTCGCATTAACGGTGGTGGAGTCTCGGCAACCATTAACAAGGGACAATATTATTTAATTGAAGGAGAAGAATATAATTCAAATGGAAATATGTACGTACAGACTTCTAATCCTGTTTTTGCATATCAAGGAATTGGAGCAAATGATAGTGAAGCAAATCAAAGCTTATTTTTCGTCCCCCCTTTAAGTTGCGAAAATAGAGGAAAAGTAGACAATATCCCGAAAATAGAAAATATAGGAAATATCAATTTTGTTGGAGGAATCAACATTGTTACTAATAAAAATGCTACTGTTAGTATCAATTCTCTACCGTTAGCAAATTTCTCTACCTCGGGTCCTTTTAATGTAGATGGAAATACAAATTATGTAACCTATAAAGTAACTGATTTAACAGGCAATATTTCTATTGATAGCACTGGAGAATTATATTGTGCTTATTTTAATCAAAATGGCTATGCTTCTTCCGGTGGTTTTTATTCGGGGTTTCCTTCGGTACCAGAAATTAATTTTGAAACTATAGTTTCAACCATAGGAAATTGTATTCCAAATCTAACTTTACAAGCTGCAAACACAGAATTATTTGATAGTTTTAAATGGTATTATTATAATAACACTACCTCTACTTGGGATGAAAAAGCTTCTGATACCAATTACAAACC
>JAQWOW010000044.1 GCA_029245665.1 Polaribacter sp.
TCACCTAATAAAATAGAAAAAGAAAAATAGGTAAATCCATAGTATATCTACAAAATGCCAGAAAATTGCACCGAGTTCAAACCCTAGCATATTGTCTGATTTGTACTTGTATTTAAAATGATTATAAATAACAACTAAAAGCACGAGAACCCCTGCTAACAGGTGTAATACATGTAAAAATGTGATGCCTATGATGAAAGAGGTAGACACTGTACTTTCTGGTCCTGTGAAAAATAAACCGATACTTTTTAATTGATTAAAACCAACGTATTGTTGCCATACAAATCCAATTCCTAACAACAAAGTAATAACAACAAATAATAACGATAATTGTCTTTTGTTATTTTTTAAAAAATTTTGAGAAAAAAATAGCGATATACTACTTGCAACGATTAAAAAAGTACTCACATAAAATGCTTGGGGCAAATCAAAAGAAACCCAATCATCTCTTTTCATACTTATTACGTATGCACTTGTTAATCCTGCAAAAAACATGACCATACTAATCATTGAAACCCATAACATGGGTTTTGCTGATATTTTTTTAGCGGTTGTTAATTCTTCTTGTAATTGTTGTTCTCCTATCATTCTTAATGTAAAAATTTATCTACTACATATATAATTTGTACTACAGTAATGTATAAAACACTTGCTAACATTAGTTTTCTTGCATCAATATTATCTTCGCTTTTATGTAATTTTATTGCAAAATATAACATAAATACTCCTAGTAATCCAACAATAATAGCTGTAAGTGGGTGGATGTAAAATGCTCCTGACAATTTTAAAACAGGGGCAATTGATACGATTATCATAACTAAAGTGTATAAGATAATTTGCTTTACCGCTCCTTTATCTTTTGCTCCCATTGGCAGCATATTAAAACCAGCTTTCTTATACTCTTCATATTGCAACCAACCAATCGCCCAAAAATGGGGAAACTGCCAGAAAAATTGAATCATAAATAAAAAACCTGCTTCTAGCCCAAATTGATTTGTAGCTGCCACCCAACCTAACATAAAAGGAATTGCCCCTGGTATTGCACCAACAAATACAGCTAAAGGTGTTACCGGTTTTAAGGGCGTATACACACTTGTGTATAAAAATATAGAAATAGCACCAAACAAAGCTGTTTTGGGATTTATGCTGTATAGAATTGAAATTCCAAGAATCGTAAATAAAAGAGCTATTGAAAGAGCTATGTTAACAGACATTCTCCCTGTTGGCAAAGGTCTATTCTCTGTGCGTTTCATAATCGCATCTGTATCTTTTTCTATAATTTGATTGAATGCATTTGAAGCACCAACCATAAAAAAGCCTCCCAAGGCTAAAAGAAAAAGCATGGAATAATTAACAACATCTACCGCCAATAAATATCCTGCTAAAGAAGAAAATACAACACTCAGTGACAAGCCAACTTTTGTAAGTTGTTTTATGTCTAAAAGAATCGTTTTCATTGATGTTTTATCGTCTGTAATTACTGTTGTTTCCATTCTATAAAATACTTTTACAAAGATATTTGATAATTATGTCTTTACCACATTTTTTAACTAGCTTTTGACTTGAAATTAAAAAACCCACTCAAAAAATTGAGTGGGAAAAATTGCTATGAAAAAGAAAAATGTGATTTTTTAAAAAAATCACAGTGCAAATATAATTATAATCTTATATATTTTTACAAAAAAAAATTAAAAATCGAAATACCAATTGAATAAATCTGCTCTAACACCTAATGTAAACCATAAATTTGTTCTAGAAGTATAGCTTGGCAACGACTTGTCTATAGAAAAATTTCTATATGACAAACGAGCAAAGAGGTTGGTATTATTCGCTGGATTTATTAAATAATCCGCCTGTAGATCTGCAATGAATATATGAGCGGTATTACCTTGAGCGATTTCATTCCCTGAATCGGTAAGTCTATCTTCATAAGATTGATAAATATCTCCACCAAAACTTACCGTTTGGTCTTCTAAATCAAAACCCTTTTTTCCTAAGGTAATTTTAGCATGACCACTCCATCTATCTTTTTTATATCTTCCAATAGCAATTGCTTCCCAAAAGTTTGCTCCCCATAAATGTCCAAGTGGCTGGCTATAATTTCCATAATTTAAGATTGGTGATTTATGAGCAAAAGTATAGGGGCGAGCACAATTGTATTCAAATTGTAAAAATAAATTTTCAACGTTAAAAGCGTCAAAATATTTAACCCCCAACTGGGAGGCATATTTATGCCTCCAATCACTCAAATCTCTGAAATTTCCGAGTGAAAACTCATCAACCATGAATTGCGAATATAGAGAAACATTGTCAGTTAATTTATATTTACCTGTCAAACCAATTATTGCATTTCCTGCATCTTCACCTCTATTGAACTCTAAAGATCTGTAAAATATAATCGGATTAAAAAACCCTGCATCTATTCCATTTTCTCCTTTAGAAATAACTGTTTCAAAAAAACCTAAATTTAATCTGTTTGACACATTTACACTCAGATAATGAGCAGCTACATATTTTCTTGCATGCTCATTAGAATCTGAAATAGATCTTATTGAAGGCTCTGTATTCCACATCCAAATATTAGTATATTGAATTTTCCAAATATCTACTTTCATTTTTAAATAAGTAGTGGGAGCAGAGACGTCAGATAAAATAAAAGACCGATACCCATCACCAATAAAATTTTTCCCATTTCCAAATTGAAATTGCATGTATTTATTTGGTGTAAAAGCTAAATACGATTCTGCAACAGGGTAATCATGAGAATTTATTTTATGCCCCTTAGATTTTCCTCTTCCAGGAACCAATCCTTCAGAATTTTTTGGTCTTACATTGATTGCAGGATTAGTTATAAAACTATTTACATATTCTGCAAACCGGCCTTGACTTTCATAATAGGTCGTAGAAAACGAAAAATTACCCCAAATCTCTCCATTAATATTTAAAATTCTAGAGTTATTGTAGGTGTAAGCTAAATTTGAATTATCTTTTCCGAGTTGGACATCAAATAAAAAATCTACTGTAAACCAATAATCATCCTTCTTTACTTGTAATAAATGTTCATTCCAAATTTTATTTCCCGTCCACGTTTTTTTTGATGGTTTTAAAAACTTCTTTTTTTCTTCGCTTAAATTATAATACTTACTTATTTGACTATACGTATAAGGCTTAGATGCCGAATGTGTTCCGTGGGATTTGTGTAAGGCAAACTCGTAATCAACATAATTTTTATGCGTAAACGGAATATTTAATTTACTGTTATATTCTAAAAAAGTGGAATCTGCTAACTTTTTTTTTTCTACAACATCAAATAAACTTTCTTTTTTAACGTCGAGAAGTGTCTTTGTATTAAAAGCACTAGAGTCATTAATTACAGGAAATTTAATTGGAAGTTCAAACTTCATTTCTACTGGATGATTGTTGTACCAGGCGGGAGTAATTTTTGGAAAAACTGAAAAAACTCTTTTTACTTCTTTTCTAATTTCTTGATTCGGTGTATGAACATAAATCAACTTAAACTCTCCTTCTGATGTAACTCCAAAAATAGTATTAACTGTTTCGCTATAACCTTCATTTTTAAGAATTTTAGGACTCTTAAATTCTGAAAAAAAATATTTTCTTGTTGTGGTATAAAAACAATCTTTTAAAGATTGAATTTGAGAGCCTTTACAGACATCAAAAATTGGGTATCTCTCTTGTTGGGCAAAAAATATTGAAGGAATTAATAAAACTACAAATGCATGTTTTTTAATCATCCTCTAATTTTTTAACTGTATTGTTTTTTAATTGATAAGTTTGATTGCTTTCCTTACAAATCGCAGTTTTGTTTTCGTTAAATTCTAGAACATGCCCATATTCACTTACCCATCCTATTTGTTTGGAAGGATTTCCTACTACTAGTGCATAAGGTAAAACGTCTTTAGTTACCACACTTCCGGCACCTACAAAAGCGAACTCTCCAATAGTATTCCCACAAATAATCGTTGCATTTGCCCCAATACTTGCTCCTTTTTTTACTAGAGTTTTTTGATATTCAGTATTCCTCTTTACAGCACTTCTTGGATTTATTACATTCGTAAAAACCATAGAAGGCCCCAAAAAAACATCATCTTCACAGATTACACCTGTATAAATAGAAACATTATTTTGAACTTTAACGTTTTTCCCTAAAATTACTTCCGGAGAAACGACTACATTTTGACCAATATTACATTGATTACCAATAACACAATTAGACATAATATGACTAAAATGCCAGATTTTTGTCTCTTTTCCAATACTACAATTCTTAGCTATTACAGCCGTCTCATGTGCAAAATAGTCTTCCAAAATAATATCTTGAATTTAAGTTTATTTCTTATTTAACAATTTCATTAGAAGATGAAGTGCCAATTCTATCTACCTAACTCTAGCATCTTTAGAGTAGTTGTGTAATCTCACCCCACCTGATGCTTTTATTTTTAGTGGCTTTGCATTTTCTACTATCCACCTCATAGTTTCAAATGAAGCTCCATTTGATAAATTATTTTTTTATTTTAAAAAAAAACCATTGATGATTTAACGAAAAATTTATCTGAATTTTCCTCTCCAAAAGACATTAAAAACAATGTCTTTGATGAATTGCTAAATTACAATTATTTCTTTGTTTATGCCGCTATTTCAATTACCCGTTTATGATACTTTTATTTACAATACAGGGTTCAATTCCTTTTATAACTTCAATCTTTACTTATTCTAGACCTTTTCATTTGAACGCTTCATTTATTAAATATACAACTTTTAGTTGATTTTTTTCTCTAGTTTTAGAATGACTTTGACTTCTCTTACAAAAAGAATATCCCAATCCAGAACTACCCTCTCTATAAATTGATCATTTAAAATAGCGGCTACTTTATGTAGGGCTCAATATTCTAAAACAACTTAAAATAACAAAGAGAACTAAAACAAGTAATAACTGGGTGAGAATAGTAGAGGCATTTTCTAATTATTTTGAGAAGCCCTTTTTTTTCATAACTAAAAAATTAACAGATAAAAAAATTACCACAAAAAAAGCATCACCGTCAAGTGATGCTCTTTATTATAGATTATTTAACCTAGGGAAGTTATATAATCAATAAACAATTAACTTTTTCTTGGAGTTAACAATTCTCCCAAACATTGCCCAAATTTATATTAAAATAAGGTTGTGAAATACTGTTTTTGTGTAAATGGTTCTAAAAAGTGTATAAATTGTAAAAAAAAAGAACAACTCGTATTTTGTTGTTAAATAAAATGCCAAAAACACAAATTTTATGTTATTTTTGATTAAATTGTTGTTTATGTTAATATCTGTCATCGTTGATGATGAACCAAAAGCAATACAAAGCTTATCCTGGGAGTTGTCAAACTATAGTGATCAAATAAAAATAATTGCTACTTTTAACAATCCAGAAAAAGCATTATTGTTTTTAACTGAAAATAATATTGACTGTCTTTTTTTAGACATAGAAATGCCAACTATGGATGGTTTTCAGTTTTTAAATAAACTTAAATTTCGAGATTTTGCTGTGGTTATTACAACAGCATATAATGAATATGCTATCAAGGCATTAAAAAAAGATGCACTGGATTATTTATTAAAACCTATAGATTCAGATGATTTAGAAGAAACTATCGCAAAAGTAAAAAAACACAGGTCTAGAGCTTTAGATTCGAATAAAATAGAAAAAGTATTGTTGCGTTTTAACGAAAAATTAAACACAAAAAAAATTGCAATTAACACTGACGGAAAATTAATTTTTTTAGAATCTAAAGAAATACTTTACATCGTTTCTGACGGGAATTACTCAACCTTTCACACTACAAATAATAAAAAAATTGTTGTTACAAAAAAACTAAAAGAAATAAATACTATACTCCCAAATGAAATTTTCTTTAGAGTTCACAACTCCTATATTATCAACCTTACTAAAGTTAAAGAATTCTTTAAGACCGATGGCTATGTAATTCTAGAAGACAACCATAAAATACCCGTTTCTCGTCAAAAGAAAAGTGAGTTTTTAGAAAAATTTTAATCTATGAAAACTAAAATATTTACTTTTTTTCTTTTGTTTTTGAGTGTCTTTTCTTTTTCTCAAAAAAAAGAAGTGAATCTACAAATAGAATATCTTATTGAAAATAAAATTCCCTCACTAGACATTATTGATTCTATTCTTTTTGAAAAAAGAAAAGACAAACCACTTTTAGAATTACTCGTTAAAAAAAGTAAAGAAAATTCATATTTTCAAGGAGAATTATACGGCTACAATTCGCTAGGAAGGCACTTTCGAGATCTTTCCTTTTTTGACAAGTCAATTGATAAATACAAAAAAGCACTTGTAATCAGCAGAAAAACAAAAGACACAATATCCGAAGTAAAAATTTTAAATGCCATTGGCTCTGTTTACAGAAGGCAAGATGATATTAGAAATGCATTAAATTATCATCAAGAAGCGCTTGAAAAAGCTATTAATATTAAAAACCCTAAAATTGATATAAAACAGAGTATTAGCAACGCTCAAAATAGTATTGGTAACATCTATCTCTCTTTAAAGCAATATAAATTAGCCCTTAATGAATTTAAAAAATCTATTGTCATACAAATAAGTCTTAACCATCAACTTGGACTTGCAATTAATTATAAAAATATTGGAAATGCTTATGAAGAGTTGGGAAATATAGATGCCGCTCTTAAAAACTATCATCTGTCTTTAAATTACAATAACCAAATTAACTCAAAAATTGGTAAAATCATCTGCGGTTATAGTATTGCCAATGTTTTGATAAAAGATAAAAAATATACGCAAGCATTGACTACGGTAGATACAGTTTTACAGTTAGCAATTAAAGAAAAAGACAAGTATTATCTTTCTAATACATACAACACACTGGGCTTAGCTCAATTAAACTTAAATAAGTTACAGGCTGCAAAAGAGAATTTAGAAACAGCTTTAAATATTGCAACTAAATTTAACATACATACCATTATCGTTAAAGCAAATGAAAATTTATCTTTTCTATATGCTAAAAAAGAAAACTACCAAAAAGCTTATTTTTATTTTAAAAAGGCAAAAGATGAAGACGCGAAAACCTTAAATGAACGCAATTTAGCTTATGTCAACGAATTAATCACAAAATACGATAAGCAACGAAGTGAAAATCAAATAAAAGATTTGGCAAAAAAAAATCAGATTGCTCAATTACAAATCACAAAAAATAGAACTTTATGGATTATTGCTTTTAGTGTTTTTATGTTAATTGCTGTTGTTGTATTTTCTATTGACAAGCAAAAAGGATTGAAAAATGAGAAAAAAGTTCTTTCCTTAAAACAAGATGCATTAAGAAGCCAAATGAATCCTCATTTTATGTTTAATGCTTTAAATTCTATTAAATTATATATTATAAAAAATAACCAAAAAAAGGCAACCTCTTACTTAAATAAGTTTTCAAAATTCATGCGAAAAATATTAGAAGCTTCTGACCTACAAGAAACTTCTTTAAAAGAAGAAATAGAAACAATGAAACTTTATTTGAGTCTAGAAAATATTCGTTTTTCCAATGAAATAAGTTTTAATGTCAAAACAGATTCTTCTTTAAATTTAGAAACGATAAAAATACCCCCTCTGGTGCTACAGCCTTTTTTAGAAAATTCTATTTGGCACGGATTGTCTTCAAGTAAAAAAAGAAAAAAAATAACAATTTTTATTCAGAAAATATCTTCGGAATATGTTCTAATTAATATTGAAGACAATGGAATTGGCCGAAAGGCTTCCACAAAAATAAAAGCCAAAAAACACATTAATAGAAAATCTATTGGCATTAGTTTAACTAAAGACAGATTAACAAATTTTGTTAAGAATAAAAAAAACAATTATTCAGTTTTTTATAAAGATTTAGAGGATAAGAATAGGAATTCTTTAGGAACAAAAGTTATTATTAAGCTACCTCTATCTTAAATGATTTTTAGCTACTTTTTCTAATTCGTCGTACCAATCTTGTCCAAATTTTCTTACCAAAGCTTGTTTTACAAACTTAAAAACTGGGACTTGTAGTTCTTTTCCAAGAGAACAAGCATCATCACAAATTTCCCACTTGTGATAATTAACTGCAGAAAATTCGCTGTACTCTTTCACTCTTATCGGGTACAAATGACATGAAATCGGTTTTTTCCATGCTATTTCTCCAGAGTTATAAGCCTCTTCGATAGCACAAAGTGCTGTATTTTTTTCATCAAAAATCACATAAGCACAATCTATACCATTAATTAAGGGAGTTTCTAGCTCTCCCCATTCACTAGTTACCCAAGCCCCTTCTTTTTCAATAACATCGATACCTTCTTTTCTTAAAAAAGGTTTTACTTTTGGATAAATTTTTTCTAATATTTCTGTCTCTTCTTTATCTAAAGGAGCTCCAGCTTCGCCATCTACACAACAAGCACCTTTACAGGCAGATAAATTACAAACAAAATCTTTTTCAATAATATCTTCTGAAACGATCGTTTTTCCTAGTTGAAACATCTTACAAAAATAGTGTTATTTTTTTCTTTAACTTTACATTTAGGTAAACTAAGTTTTCTAATTTTACAAAAATAAAATAAATTATGAATTTTAATTTTAAAGAGGTTTTTACGGCTTTTATGATTTTATTTGCTGTAATAGATATTGTTGGAAATATTCCTATTATTATTGATTTAAGAAAAAAATATGGTCGGGTACAATCGGAAAAAGCGTCCTTAATTGCAGGCTTCATTATGATTATTTTTCTTTTTCTAGGGCAAAGCTTATTGAGCCTAATTGGAATTGATGTAAACTCTTTTGCTGTTGCTGGTTCGTTTATTTTATTTTTCATTGCCTTAGAAATGATATTGGGAATTACCTTGTACAAAGACAATGAAAATGCTGAGCCAATTACCGCTACAGTCTTTCCTTTGGCGTTCCCTTTAATTGCTGGACCGGGAAGTTTAACAACATTACTTTCTTTGAGATCAGAATTTTACATAGAAAATATAATTATTGCCGTTTTATTAAATGTTGTTTTTATCTACCTTGTTTTAAAAACATCTTCTAAAATTGAGCGAATTATCGGTGCAAACGGTATTCAAATTATTCGTAAAGTATTTGGTGTAATTTTATTGGCAATTTCCGTAAAATTATTTGCAGCTAATATTAAAATGCTTTTTGTTTAAATGAAATTTGATGTTCTTATTCTTGGCGGTGGAGTCTCTGGAATGCAATGTGCATTGGTTTTAGGGTCTGG
>JAQWOW010000061.1 GCA_029245665.1 Polaribacter sp.
CAAGCATTAATTCTATCGCCTACTAGAGAGCTCGTTCAGCAAATTAAAAAACAATTATTTAAATTCACGAAGTTTAGGGAAGATAAAATTTTTGTAGAAGCTGTTTTTGGTGGAGAAAAGATAGACCGTCAGATGAATAATCTTAAAAGAACTACGCATATCGTTGTAGCAACACCAGGGAGGTTAATCGATTTAATTGAACGTGGAAGTGTTGATATTAGTCAGGTTAAAACTGTCATTTTAGACGAAGCTGATGAAATGCTGAGCATGGGTTTTAAACAAGATTTAAATAGAATATTAAAGTTTACCACAAAAACAGATAGAAAAACATGGTTGTTCTCTGCTACCATGCCTGAAGAAATTAAAAGGATTGTTAAGACCTATATGAATGCCAACGCTCCTAGAGTAGAAATAAATAAAAATTCTTTGGTCAACTCAAATATTCGTCATCACTTTACAAAAACAACCCTAAAAGAAAAGACAAATGATATTGTTTCGTTTTTAGAGAAGAGACAAGCAGAAAGAGGAATTATCTTTTGTAGAACAAAAGCGGGTGCTCAGAACTTAGCCTCTTACCTGATTGAAGAAGGTTTTTCTACGGCAGCTTTGGAAGGGAATATGCAACAAAAAGAACGTGATAAAGTAATGCGAGCCTTTAAGAAAGAAAATTTACAATATTTAGTTTCTACAGATGTTTCTGCGCGTGGAATTGATGTAAGTGGGTTAGAATTTATAATTCATCATCAACTACCTGAACAATTAGAGTATTACACACATCGAAGTGGAAGAACTGCTAGAGCTGGAAAAACTGGAATTTCAATCGCTTTTATTTTGCCATCAGAATTAGAGAAAATTCATGAAATCCAAAAAGAATTAAACATTAAATTCACAGAAGTTACCGTATAAATGGAACTCATTTATATTTTAGATATTTTAGGAACTTTTGCTTTTGCAATTAGTGGGGCTTTGGTGGCTTCGGACAAAAAATTTGATTTATTTGGAGTTATTATCATCGCTTTTGTCACTGCTGTTGGAGGAGGAATGCTCCGTGATGTCTTAATTGATGCTCATCCAATTAATTGGATAGGAGATTTAAATTATTTATACACAATTTTTATAGCTGTTGTTTTTACTTTTCTTTTCAAGAGTAAAATAGCACATTTAAGCAAAACCCTGTTTTTATTTGATACTGTTGGTTTGAGTGTTTTTACATTATTGGGCTTGGAAAAAGGCTTGACACTTCATTTAAACCCATTTATAGCTCTCATTATGGGAATGATCTCTGCAGTTTTTGGTGGTGTATTGCGCGATGTTTTAACAAATAAAATTCCACTAATTTTTGAGAAAGAAATATATGCTTCAGCCTGTTTGGCAGGTGGATTTTCATATTTATTATTGAGTTATTTTAATATCTCTCAAAACCTTATTTTTATTACTTCTGCTTTTGTAATTGTTATTATTAGAGTGATTGCCATAAAATTTCAGTTACAACTACCTAGAATTAAAGACGATTTATTTACAAAAACGAAGAGATGAAACCATTAGAATTTAAAAATTTTGAAGAGTTTAAACTAATGATCGGTAAACAACTACCAATAGGAGAATGGTATACTATCAGTCAGCAAATGATTAATGATTTTGCAAATGCCACTTTAGACAAACAATGGATTCATGTTGATGAAAAGAGAGCGGAGAAGGAGAGTCCTTTTAAAAGTACTATTGCTCATGGATTTATGTCTGT
>JAQWOW010000078.1 GCA_029245665.1 Polaribacter sp.
ACAGAAATTTGGAGTTGCTGTTAAAGATAAATTAAAAACACTGAAAGAAAATGTTGATACATTAACCTTAACGGCAACTCCTATTCCAAGGACATTACAATTTAGTTTGATGGCAGCAAGAGATTTATCTGTCATAAAAACTGCTCCACCAAACAGACACCCCATAGAGAGCAATGTTATTCGTTTTTCTGAGGATACAATTAGAGATGCTATTTCTTATGAAATTTCTAGAGGTGGTCAAGTTTTCTTTATTCATAACAGAATCGAAAATATAAAAGAGGTTGCTGGCTTGTTACAAAGACTTGTTCCATCTGCAAAAATTAGCATTGGTCACGGTCAAATGGAAGGTAAAAAATTAGAGGAATTAATGCTCGGATTTATGGACAATGATTTTGATGTTTTAGTATCTACGACCATTGTAGAAAGTGGACTAGATGTTCCTAATGCAAATACTATTTTTATTAATAATGCCAATAATTTCGGACTTTCAGATTTACATCAAATGCGAGGTAGAGTTGGGCGTTCAAATAAAAAAGCATTCTGTTATTTTATAACTCCCGCTTATCATATGATGACCGATGATGCAAGAAAAAGAATAGAGGCCTTGGTCTTATTTTCTGATTTAGGAAGTGGAATTAATATTGCTATGAAAGATTTAGAGATTCGTGGAGCAGGAGATTTACTGGGAGGAGAACAAAGTGGATTCATCAATGATATTGGATTTGAAACTTATCAAAAAATACTTCAAGAAGCGATCGACGAATTGAAAGAAAATGAGTTTAAAGAACTGTATCCCAAAAATACTTCCATCTCTAAAGAATTTGTTAAAGAGGTTCAAATCGATACTGATTTTGAAATTCTATTTCCTGACGATTATATAAATTCCATCTCTGAAAGATTGAGTTTGTATAACAAATTAGGAAGTTTAAAGACAGCTGTTGAGCTTGAGACTTTTGAAACAGATATTATTGATCGATTTGGTAAAATACCCCCAGAGGTTAAAGATTTATTGAATTCTGTTAGAATAAAATGGTTGTCTAAAGAATTAGGAATTGAGAAAATTATTCTTAAACAGAAAAGAATGATTGGCTATTTTGTGTCAAATCAACAAAGTGAATTTTATCAAACAGAGGCTTTTACAAAAATATTAAAATATGTTCAGCATAATGGGAAAAGCTGTGTAATGAAAGAAAAACAAACAAAAAATGGCTTGCGATTGTTAATTACATTCATAAGGATTGATAGTGTAAAAACAGCATTGGATATTTTAAATAAAATTTAGATTTCTAAATAATTTTCATTTTCTCTAACAAAAAAGACGCATTCATATTTTTACAAATTCCATTTTTTAATGTGTAATCAAAATGCAGTTCGCTTTCTGTAATTTCCGCGTCAAAGTAGTAGTTCTTAATATCAGAAAATTCATTTTCTAAATCGCATAGACTCACATCATGTGTTGCAATAATTCCTGTAGATTTCGATTTTATTAGTTTTTCTATAAACTTTTTAGAGCCAATTGCTTTGTCTTTGCTGTTGGTCCCTTTTAAAATTTCATCTAAAATTATAAAATAATCTTTGACCTCTATTGTATCAACAATAAATTTTAACCGTTTCAATTCTGAATAAAAATAAGATTCATCTTCAGATAACGAGTCCGTCGTTCGCATACTTGTAATCAACCTTCTTGGAGCATATTTAAAACTTTCTGCACAAACAGGCAACCCACAATTTGCCATAACAATAGACAAAGAAACCGTTCTTAAGAAAGTACTTTTCCCTGCCATATTTGCACCTGTAACAATAAAAAATTGGTTGTCTGAAATTGTAAAATTATTATCGATTCTCTTCTCTGATTTTAATAATGGATGCCCTAACTGTATCGCTTGAATAATACTATTTTCTTTGACCAATTCTGGAAATGTATAGTCTGAGTGATTGAAACAGAAATTGGCTAGAGAATTTCCAGCATCAAAAAAAGCAATAACTTCAAACCATTTTTTTACCGTGTGGTTGTAGATATGTATCCAAGTTTCTACTTTCACTGCATTTCTTAAATCCCTTAAAAAAAATGCATTTCCTAAGATAAAAATCAATACATTATTTCGTTGATCAAAGGCATCTAAAATCTTAGAGAATTTCATAAAAATTGCAGATGCTTTTAAATTTTCTGATTGAATAATTTCTTGTTTTTCTTGTAAAATTTCAGAAGAAAAATTACCATTCTCGATTTCTTGTAATAGCAAATGATATTGTTTAAAAATAGTTTTAGATTTTCCTGCATTTGCATAAATAGCCTCTGTTCTTTTAAAAAAAATAGCAGTCACTACTAGTCCAATAATAAACCAAAGAAGAAGTAGGGTGTATGAAATCATTTGGAAAGAAACCAATCCAATTAAAAGAGAACTGACGATAGAAAACAAGATTGGTAACGGCAAAACTAATTTTGAAAAAACAGCTTTATAGTCTTGAATGTATCGAACAATTACTTTGGAAGAATATTCTGTTTTAACCAGGCTAGCTAGGGCAGTAAAATGTTGTCTCCATTTTACTTTTTTAGATAATTCTTTAATTACCTCTTGCTTTTTGTCAATTGATAAAATATTGTTTTTAGAGATTATTTTCGCCAACTCTGCAGTCCCTATTTCTGTTGAAGTCCTATTAATGTATTGAAAAAATGAGTGACGCCCAAATAAATCAATATCATGACTAAAAAAATGATTACTATCCAAAAATTCCTTTCCTTCTGGAAGAAATGAAAAATCGCCCTCTAAAACTCTAATCTCTGTTTTATTGATTGAAATCTTACACAGAACTAACTTTTTTTTCTCCTTTATCTTTAAATATTGACTCAATAAAAAAGAGAAAATTCCAACTCCAACAATCATAATAATTGAGACTATTGTTGGGTTTCCTAATGAAAAATAAATTCCAAATAAGGTGAAAAAGAAAACGAGCAACCTTAAAACACTTAAGTTGGTTAACTTAATTTTTATTTTGTGTAATTCTTTTTCTAGTTTAAGGTTTTCATCCGTATAAAAATGTACTAATTTCTCCATCAATAACTACTTATTCCTCCAGTTAAACTCAATACATTTAATGTTGGGTATTTCTCTTTTAATTGTTTTGTTACATTGTAGCTCGTAAATCCTTTTTGACAAATCATGACATAGGTTTTTGACTTATCAACGAAAAAAGTAGCAACATCAAATTCCTCTATTGAAATAGTTTGATCTACTTTAAAGGGTACTTTTAAATTGGGTAATACCGCGATTAATTGAAGGTTTGAATCACCCATTATTTTTTTTAGTTCTACTGCTGATATTAGCCAATCTATATTTTGAGAAACACAAGCTGGATTAAAATACGTTTCAACTTTATATAATTTTGCAATTCTATCTTTTAAAAAATTTGATGTTAACTTTATTTTTAACTGTGTATTTTGAAGTGAATTATAAATCAATAATTCATCTGTCAAAGGTGTTCCAATTTCTGCAATCAATTTTAAAACTTCGTTTACTTGCTGAGCAGCAATTATAGTAACAATAGAGTTCAAAGTTCCAGCTTCTTCACAATTAGGAATATCTGAAGTAATCTCCGGAAAAGCATCTCTTAAATTTGATGAATAGCTGCCGTCTTTTTTCAAGATATTGAAAGTGGAAACATAGCCATCAAACTTGTATAAAGAGCCATAGACTAGGGGTTTGTTTTTAAGAACACATGCATCATTTAACAAGTATTTTGTAGGAATGGAATCTGTACCATCAACAATGACGTCATACTCTGAAATAATATCAAAGACATTTTCTTTAGTGATTGAGTCATTGTTGAAAGTGACTTCTGAAAAAGGCGCTCTTTTTTTGATAAACTCTGATAAAACTTCGGCCTTGTGTTTTCCAACATCATCTAAAGCATAAAAAAATTGCCTGTGTAAATTAGAAATATGGATAGTATCAAAATCTACTAAATGAATATTCCCAATTCCACTAGCAGCAAGAGAAACTCCAATAACACCTCCTAAACCTCCACAACCTACGATTAATACAGATGCCTCCTGTAATTTTTGCTGCCCAACTTTACCAATTTCAGACAAAGTAATTTGACGTTTAAAAAGTTGTTTTTTTGATACAATCATAGAGCTCACAAGATAGTTAAATAAAAAAGCCATTACAAATAGTGTAATGACTTTTAATACTTACTCCACTAAAAAAATGCTTAAAAAAACATCATCTTTAGCCTACTATATTTACAATTTTACCTGGAACAACAATTACTTTTTTTGGTAATCTACCAGCTAATTGAGCAATTGTTTTTTCATTTTCCAAGACTGTTTTTTCTATTTCTTCTTTAGACAGATCTAAAGAAAGTTCTAATGTAAAACGCATTTTACCATTAAAAGAGATTGGATAATTCTTAGAACTTTCCAACAAATATTTCGGATTAAAAATTGGAAAATCTGCAGTAGAAATTGAAGTTTTATTTCCTAATAAACTCCAAAGTTCTTCTGCAATATGAGGTGCATAAGGAGAAACTAAAATAGCCAAAGGCTCTAATATTTGACGTTTGTTACATTTTAAAATCGTTAACTCGTTAACAGCAATCATAAATGTGGAAACGGAAGTATTAAAAGAAAAATTTTCTATATCCTCTTCAACTTTTTTAATAGTTTTATGCAACGTTTTTAGCTCCTCCTTAGTCGGTTCTGAATCAGAAACTTCTAAAGTTTCCCCATTAAAATAGAGTTTCCATAATTTTTTTAAGAAAGATGAAACTCCAGAAATACCTGAAGTTTTCCAAGGTTTTGCTTGCTCTAAAGGCCCTAAAAACATTTCAAACAAACGCAAAGCATCTGCTCCATATTCCTCACAAATAGCGTCAGGATTTACAACATTGTATTTAGACTTAGACATTTTCTCTACTTCACGTGCAACTTTATAAACTCCATCTTCTAAAATAAATTCAGCATTTTTATAATCTTGATTTAGAGGGTGATTTCTAAAACCGTCAACATCAAGATCATCAGAAGCGTTTACCAGAGAAACATCAGCATGTACAACTGATTTTACAATCATAATGCTATCAGCATTATCTTGATTTAAAAACCCTTTGTCTACTAAATAATTTTTAACTAAAACTTCGAATTCTTCTTCAGAATTAAAAAGATTTTTAGAAACAATTACTGTCGGAATTTTTTGAAGTATTCCCTCACTAGCATGCGCTGTAAAACAATCTGACTTTATAAAAGGAGTTGCTTTGAATACGAAAGCAGAAGTTCCCAAGATCATTCCTTGGTTGATGAGTTTTTTTGCAAACTCGTCTACAGGAACAATTCCTTTATCAAATAAGAATTTTTGCCAAAAACGCGCGTATAATAAATGACCTGTTGCATGCTCAGATCCTCCAATATATAAATCTACTTCTTTCCAATATTCTAAAGATTCTTTACTTGCAAATTGCTCAGAATTTGAGGCATCCATATACCTATTAAAATACCAAGAACTCCCTGCCCAACCGGGCATCGTGTTTAATTCTAGTGGATAAACAGTTTTGTTTTTCAACTTTTCGTTAGAAACAACTTTCTTCCCTCGAGAATCCCAAGCCCATTCTTTAGCATTGCCTAAAGGTGGTTTCCCATCTTCTGTTGGCAAGTATTTTTCTACTTCAGGCAATACAATTGGCAAGTGTTTTTCTGCTATCATTTGCGGCATTCCATCTTTATAGTACACCGGAAAAGGCTCTCCCCAATACCGTTGTCTACTAAAGACTGCATCCCGTAATCTATAATTTATTTTCCCATAACCAACTCCTCTTTTTTCCAATTCGAAGATGGCTAACTTTAATGCTTTTTCGTATTTTAATCCGCTTAAAAAATCTGAGTTTGCAATGACTGTTCCGTCTTTATCAACGTGTGCACTTTCAGAAATATCAACTCCTTTAAAAATATTTGGAATCGGAATATTAAAGTGTTTGGCAAAATCATAATCCCTTTGATCACCACAAGGGACAGCCATTACTGCTCCGGTACCGTAATTTGCTAAGACATAATCTCCAATCCAAATCTGCACTTTTTCTCTTGTAAACGGATGCAATGCGTAGGCTCCCGTAAACACTCCAGAAATAGTTTTAACATCTGCCATTCTATCACGTTCAGATCGTTTTGCAGTTGCTTTTATATAGGCATCCACTTCCTCTTTTTGAGCAGCGGTTACAATTTTAGAGACCAACTCATGCTCAGGAGCCAAAGTCATAAAGGAAACTCCGAAAATAGTATCTGGTCTTGTTGTGAAAACATCAATTTTGTGTGTGATATTTGCTATTTTCTCAACTCCTTTTTCGGTTTTTAATGGGGATGGAAATTGCAATGCATTATTTATTTTAGAGACAACTTCTAAAATATTTTCAATGGCCTCTTCATTTGTAAAGCGGAGGACATTAAATCCTTTTTTAGCGAAAAAATTTGTTCTTTCTATTTCATCTTCTTTACCCGAAAACTCAACAATCATATGTTTGGCCAAGCATACATAATCTACTAAAAATGGACCAATAGTGTATTTTTTTCTAAATTTTGATACCCCTTTTTTATTTTTTAATTCGTCCCAAAGAATTGCTTCAGCTTTTGATAAATTTAAACGTACTTCTTTTAAAGCTTCTAAGTCTTTGTAGGACATTTTCACTTCTAAATTTTCAGAAGATGTACTTCCGTCAACATCAAAAGAAACCATTGCTCCTTGACTTCTTCCAATCCAATTTGTTTGAGAATCTTTGAGGGGTTGCGGCCAGTCTATTTTTTCTAACCCATCTAATAAACGTTGAGCATATGCAGAAATTCGCATTGACCATTGTGTCATTTTTTTTCGAATAACAGGATGACCTCCACGTTCTGAAACTCCGTTTACGATTTCATCATTTGCTAGAACAGTTCCTAATTCTGGGCACCAATTTACTTGAGTATCTGACAAAAATGTCAACCGATATTGCAATAAAATTTCTTCTTGTTCTCTCTTTGAAAAGATCTTCCATTCCTCGGAGGAAAAAGACTTGACATCTTCACCGACCTCTGCATTTATCGTTCTGTTTCCTTCTTTTTTAAAGGTCGAAATTAACGAAGAGATATCTTCTGCCTTGTCTGAATCTTTGTTGTACCAAGAATTAAATAGTTGAATGAAAATCCATTGAGTCCATTTATAATATTCGGTACTCGATGTTCTTACTTCTCTACTCCAATCAAAAGAAAATCCGATCGTATCTAATTGCCTTCTGTATGTAGCAATATTTTCTTCAGTTGTTTTTGCTGGATGTTGACCTGTTTGAATAGCATATTGTTCTGCAGGCAAACCAAAAGAATCATAGCCTTGAGGATGAAGTACATTAAATCCTTTATGTCGTTTGTAGCGTGCGTAGATATCACTTGCAATATACCCAAGAGGGTGCCCAACATGTAACCCAGCTCCAGAAGGATAAGGAAACATATCTAATACATAATATTTGGGTTTATCAGATTTATTACTGGCTTTAAAAGTTTGGTTTTCTGCCCAAAATTTTTGCCATTTATTTTCTATCTCTATGTGATTATATTGCATTATTTTTTCATTTATAAAGTGTAAATTTACGTTTATTCTAAGAAAGAATAAAGGAAATCAATTGCTGATTATTCATGTTAGGAACCATAAAAAAAGTCGAAATTTCAGTGTGCTGAAATTTCGACTTTTTTATATGTTTTGAAATTATTATTTTAATTTCTTCTTAACGGCAACTTCTTTATATGCTTCTATTACGTCACCTACTACAATTTCATTATAGTTTTTAATTTGAAGTCCACAATCATATCCTTTGGCAACTTCTTTCACATCGTCTTTAAAACGTTTTAAAGATAGTAAAGCCCCGTCATGAACTACTATACCATCTCTAATAATTCTAATTTGTGAATCTTTAAAGATTTTACCAGACATTACCATACAACCTGCAATGTTACCAACTTTAGATATTTTATAAACCTCTCTAATTTCTATATTACCACTCACTTCTTCTTTCATTTCTGGAGACAACATTCCTTCCATGGCGTCTTTTAAGTCGTTGATAGCTGCATAAATAATAGAGTATGTTCTAATATCTACTTCTTCTCTATCTGCTACGGCTCTTGCATTTCCTTGTGGTCTAACATTAAACCCTACAATAATTGCATCTGAAGCTGATGCTAATAACACATCACTTTCTGTAATGGCACCAACACCTTTGTGTAAAATATTTACTTGAATTTCTTCAGTTGATAATTTTTGAAAAGAATCTGTTAAGGCTTCTACAGAACCATCTACATCTCCTTTTAGAATAATATTTAGTTCTTTAAAATCTCCTAACGCAATTCTACGTCCTATTTCATCTAAGGTTAATGTTTTCTGAGTTCTCACAGATTGCTCACGTTGTAATTGAGATCTTTTTGAAGCAATTTGTTTTGCTTCACGTTCATCATCAAAAACATTGAATTTATCTCCTGCTTGAGGCGCTCCATCTAAACCTAGGATTGATACTGGTGTTGAGGGTCCTGCCTCTTTTAGATTGTTCCCTTTATCGTCAAACATTGCTCTTACTTTACCACTGTGTTTACCTGCTAACAAGTAATCTCCAATTTTTAAAGTTCCTGCTTGTACTAATATTGTAGAGACATATCCTCTCCCTTTATCTAATAATGCTTCAACAACCGCACCAACAGGATTTTTATTAGGATTTGCTTTCAATTCTAAAATTTCTGCTTCTAATAAAACTTTCTCTAATAATTCTGGTATTCCTTCCCCTGTTTTTGCAGAAATATCTTGTGATTGTATATTTCCTCCCCATTCTTCAATTAATAAATTCATTGAAGATAATTGAGTTTTTACATTGTCTGGATTTGCATTTGGCTTATCAATTTTGTTGATGGCAAATATAATAGGAACTCCTGCAGCTTGTGCATGAGAAATTGCTTCTTTTGTTTGAGGCATTACATCATCATCTGCTGCCGCAACAATGATAACTAAATCTGTTACTTGAGCACCACGAGCTCGCATTGCGGTAAAAGCTTCGTGACCTGGTGTATCTAAAAATGCAATTTTTTGATCTCCAACATTTACAGAATATGCACCAATGTGTTGAGTAATTCCACCACTTTCTCCATCAATTACATTTGCTTTTCTAATATAATCTAATAAAGATGTTTTTCCATGATCTACATGACCCATCACCGTAACAATTGGCGCACGAGTTACTAGATCTGCTGGTTTATCAACAACCTCCTCTATGGACTCTTCTACTTCAGCACCAATAAATTCTACTTTATGATTGAATTCTTCAGCAACAATAACAAGAGTCTCTGCATCTAAACGTTGGTTCATTGTCACCATCATTCCGAGCATCATACATGATGAAATAATATTGGTTACTGGAACATCCATCATAGTCGCTACTTCACTTACCGTAACGAATTCAGTAACTTTTAATATTTTATTGTCTAATGCCTGTGCTTCTAATTCTGCATCAGAATGCTCTCTATGAGCATCTCTTTTATTTCTACGGTATTTTGCACCTTTCCCTTTAGAAGATTTTCCTTGCAGTTTCTCAAGTGTTTCTCTTACTTGCTTTTGAATCTCTGCTTCGGTTGGCTCTTCTTTTTTAACAGCTGCTGGTCTTTGTGCACCTCTTCCTCCTCTAAATGGAGACCTATTGCTGGCTTGTCCACCTCTAGCATTGCCCTGACCTGGCCTATTATTACCCTGACCTGTTTTGCTATTCGCCCCTGTTGTCCCTGGCTTACTTACAATTCGTTTACGCTTCTTTTTAGCGTCCGCATTCGGATCTTTTTTAACCTCTGGTTTCTTTTTCTTAGGTCTGTCAAATTGTTTTAAATCAATTTTCTTACCTGTAAAATTTGGTCCGTCTAATTTTTTATACTGTGTTTTAATTGCTTCTGCATTTTCTGCAGTCACCTCATCTAATTTTTCTTCTGTTTGTAGCCCCTCTTTATTCGTTTTCGGCTTCTCACCAACCTTAGAAACTTCATCTTCTATTTTAGAAATACCTTTTTTGATTTCTGGTTTTACAGCTGTTGATTTTTCCTCAGTAGGCTTTATAGATTCTGATTTTTCATCCGTTTTTTCTTGTGCTGCTTTTGGCTCAACAACGACCTCTTTAGATTTCACTTCTTGAGGTGTGTCTTCAACTTTATCCGTCGGTTTTTTACCGATAGTATCGATATCTATTTTACCAACAGTTTTGAGTTCTAATTTATCTGCTTTGGCTTTTAAAACTTCCTCCTTCTTTGCTTCTTCTTTCTGCGCCTCTTCTGCTCTTTGCTTCTCTAATTTAGCTTCAAGCTCTAAACGAATTGCTTCTTTCTCCTTACGTTTTTCTACACCAACTTCTTTAGATGCTGCTTTTTTATTCGCATCTGTTTCAAAGCCATCTAGTAAAACTTGATAGACATCACCTGAAATTTTAGTAGTAGGTCTCGCTTCTATTTCGTGACCTTTATCCGCTAAATATTCGACCGCTCTATCAAGAGAAATATTTAATTCTCTTAAAACTTTATTAAGCCTCATTGTTTTGCCTTCAGACATATATTATTTTTAACTTTATAATTGTAAAAATATGCTTTTTACTTTACTTATTTACCATATTTAATCCTCAAATTCTTCTTTCAAAATTCTTTGAACATCCATAATTGTTTCTTCTTCTAAATCGGTTCTCTTTACCAACTCTGCAACACTTGTTTCCAACACACTTCTGGCTGTATCTAAACCAATCTTTTTGAATTCAGTAATAATCCAATCTTCAATCTCGTCTACAAATTCTGTTAACTCTACATCCTCTTCCTCTAGACCTTCCCTTTGAACATCTATTTCATAACCCGTTAACTCACTTGCTAAACGAATATTTACACCACCTCTACCAATTGCTTTAGAAACTTCTTCTGGTTTTAAAAGCACACTTACACGTCCTTTTTTACCATTTTTTTCTTCTTCGAATACTTCTATTTCCATTGAAGTCACTTTTGCAGGACTTAACGCTCTTGAAATAAATAATTGTTCATTTTTAGTGTAGTTGATAACATCTATATTTTCATTCCCTAATTCACGAACAATACCGTGAATTCTTGATCCCTTAACCCCAACACATGCGCCAACAGGGTCTATTCTGTCATCATAAGAATCTACTGCTACCTTTGCTTTTTCTCCAGGAATTCTGGCAACTCCTTCAACAGTTATCAAACCATCAAAAACTTCTGGAATTTCTTGTTCAAACAATTTATTTAAAAACAATGGTGAAGTTCTAGATAATATAATTGCGGGTTTATTTCCTCTTAACTCAACGGTTTTAATAACACCTCTTACAGAATCTCCTTTTCTAAAGAAGTCTGAACGAATTTGTTCGCTCTTTGGCAAAACAATTTCATTTCCATCATCATCTAACAAAATGATTGCATTGTGACGAATATGGTGAACTTCTGCACTAAACAACTCTCCTTCTAATTCTTTAAACTGCTTAAAAATATTAGTGCTATCATGTTCATAAATTTTAGAAATTAAATTTTGACGCAAGGCTAAGATTGCTCTTCTTCCTAGATCTATTAATTTAACTTCTTCAGATACGTCTTCACCAATCTCAAAATCTGGCTCAATTAGTCTTGCTTCAGCAAGTTCAATTTCTTCATTATCGTCTTCAGAAAAACCGTCTGCGACTACAACTCTATTTCTCCAAATCTCTAAATCCCCTTTGTCCGGATTTATAATAATATCAAAATTATCATCAGACCCAAACTTACGTTTTAATGCAGATCTAAAAACTTCTTCTAAAATGGACATTAAGGTTACCCTATCTATGCTCTTGTTGTCTTTAAATTCTGAAAACGAATCAATTAATGCTATATTCTCCATTACATTTTTGCTTAAAATACAATCTTCACTTTTGCTTCTTTAATATCTTTATAGGAAATAATTGCTGCCTTGTTAACAGTAACTTTCCCTTTCCCTATTGGTTTTGGCTCTCTAGCTTTCCAATTTAAAACAATTTTATCTTCATCTGCCTCTACTAAAGTCCCCTCAAATTCTTGTTCTGAAGTTTTAATTTTTAATATTCTGTTGATGTTTTTAATATATTGTCTTTTTACTTTTAGTGGATGAGCAATGTCTGGTGTAGAAACCTCTAAAGAAAAGTCTTCTTCTTCTCTATCAAAATTATGCTCTACATTTCTACTAATCCTAATACATTCACTTAAAGGAACTCCATTATCACCATCTACGGTAACCTGAATTTTATTTGTTGTTGATATAGATAAATCAATTAAATAGAGAGATTCATTGAGAGCTAATGCTTCATTTACTAAATCTAGTACTTTGGTTTGATTCATTTTAAATCTTAAAATAAAATATAAAAAGAGGGGACTTTTGGTCCCCTTCATTTTCCATTTATGTGATTTTTTCGGTGCAAATATACAAATTGTTTAGGATTTACCAAACTAACTTTATGTCCTTTTTTTTTGTATCTTTAGTTAAGATAATATTGCATTATTAATTTTTAATTTATGAAAAAAATTTTAGTTCCTGTAGACTTTTCTAAACCCTCTGAATACGCCGCAAGAATAGCGACTAAAATTGCTAAAAAAATAGGTGCTGTAATATATCTTATTCACTTAATAGAAATTCCTTCTGGTGTTGTAGACATGGGGGCTAGTAGTAAATTTAGTATTCCTGAAAGCATGTTATATCTCAGAAAAACAAAAGAAAAAATAGTAGCTTTTAAAGAAAAAAATTTTCCTAAAGATCTTAAAATCGAATATTTTATTAAAATTAACACCCCCTTTGAAGGGATAAGAAAATGTGCTCACAAAATTGATGCAGATTTAATCGTAATGGGCTCAAAAGGGCATTCTGAATTTGAAGAGATTATGATTGGTTCTAACACAGAAAAAGTGGTGAGAACTTCTACTGTACCTGTAATTATCATAAAAAAAGATGATAAAAATTTTAAATTAAAAAATTTAGTTTTTGCCTCTAATTTTAAAAAAGATGATAAAGCTGTTTTTAATAAATTTATTGGTTTTGCAAATCAATTTAAAAGTAAAATTCATCTATTAAAAATAAATACACCCTCAAATTTTGAAAGTTCACGGGAGGCTACAAAAAAAATAAAGCGCTTTATTAAGAGGTACGAACTACCTAAATACTCTATAAATATTTACAATGATACTTCTGTCGAAAAAGGGATTTTAAATTTCTCGAAAGATAATAACTCCGATTTAATCGCATTATGTACACATGGGAGAAGTGGTTTGTCTCATTTATTTTCTCCAAGTGTCTCAAAAAAATTGTCTAAATTTGCAGCAATACCTATATTAACAATCAAAGGTTAGGCATTAATTTAGTTTTTAAAAAATAACAAACTATTTTTTAATTACACATACAATAGTGGAGGTTAGAAACCACACTTTAAATGCGGGGTGAAGCCAAAAAACCTTAACAATAAGAAAATTAATTATGAATACAGAAAATGTAGTATTAATGAAAATGGCACGAGAAGCGCTAAAAGACAAATGGGGCATTGCTATTGGAACGTTTGTCGTTTACACTTTAATCATAATAGCTGTTCAAGTTTCCACTGAATTTTTTCCATTTGCAGGTTTAATCGGTTTGCTAATTTCAGGCCCAATGGCTCTTGGGCTTGCTATATTTTCAATTAATATTTCTAGAAATCAAGATGCACGATTAGAACAAATATTTGAGGGCTTTAATAATTTTGGAACTTCATTAGGGGCTTATTTATTAATGGCTTTATTTATATTATTATGGAGTCTTTTGTTAATTATTCCTGGAATTATTGCAGCATTATCTTATTCCATGACTTTTTATATTCTGGCCGATGATAATTCCATAGGAGCTATGGATGCTATTAACAAGAGTAAAAAGATGATGTATGGATATAAATGGAAATATTTCTGTCTAAGTCTTCGATTTTTAGCTTGGGCGATACTCTGTATTCTTACACTAGGGATAGGTTTTCTATGGTTATCTCCCTATGTACAGGTTAGTGTGGCAAAATTTTACGATGATATAAAAGAGAATCAAATCACCGCTCAAAAAATTTGAATTTAAAATAATTTAGCATTCATCTTTTTTAATTCAAACCTCAATATAAGGTCTTAAAAAAAAACCTCCAAATGGAGGTTTTTTATATTTTCAATTTATAATAGGTAATCTGTACTAATAAAATTAGACGCTTTTTTATCCAATAAATCTTCTAAAATTGCATTATTGTATGAGGTATCTTTAGAGGCTAGAAAAGTTCTAATAGAAAAAGATCGCAATGCGTCATGAACACTTAAAGTTGCTACTGCAGAGTCTTTTCTTCCTGTAAAAGGATATACGTCTGGCCCTCTTTGAGCAGCACTATTTAAATTTACTCTACAGACCAAATTTACCAAAGCGTCTATTAAAGGGGCCAATGTTTTTACTTCGCTTCCAAAAACACTTACTTGTTGTCCATAATTAGATGCTGCCATATCATCTAAAGGTTCTTGAATGTTTTTAAAAGAAACAACAGGCGTTACGGGTCCGAATTGCTCTTCTTGAAAAACTCTCATATCTTTAGAAACGGGATATAAAACTGCTGGGAAAATATAATTTTCTGAGGTTTTACCTCCTTTTTCATTAATTACTTTTGCTCCTTTTGCAGTAGCATCGTCAATTAATTCTTGAATATAGTCTGGCTTGCCTGGTTCTGGCAAAGGGGTTAATTTCACACCCTTTTCCCAGGGGTTTCCAAATTTTAAAGCATCTACTTTTTCACTAAATCGCTTGTTAAACTTGTCTACTATATGTTCGTGAACATATATAATTTTTAGGGCTGTACATCGTTGTCCGTTAAAAGAAGTAGCTCCAGAAATACATTCATCAATTGCCAAATCTAAATCTGCATCTGGTAATACAATTGCGGGGTTTTTTGCTTCTAACCCTAACACCAAACGCAATCTATTTTTAAAAGGATGGTTTGCCTGTATCGCATTTGCAGAAACA